>JAGGRS010000237.1 GCA_021159475.1 Candidatus Methanophagales archaeon | reverse complement strand
TTCAATGTGACCATATCTATTGATGGCAATGAGGTCTTAAACAAGACCATTTCGGAGATAAAAGGTGCAGGTCAAGAGGGCGATACCGTGACTATAAACATTCCGGAAAAAGCACCAGCTGTGGAGGGTATTATTACGCACAATGTTACGGTTGTTGTGGACCCCCCAGAGGAAGATAAAGGTACAGGTAAAGTGGCAGAGTTGATAAACAAATATCCGCGGGGTAAGCAGCATAAAAGCAATGGCGAGGAAAATAACATCTGGAACGGAACGGTAACGGTTTTCGTTAATCCACCGGGCTGGGACATCCGTCCTGGCGGTGGAGGCGGCACCGGCGGCGGCTGGGGCACTGGAGTCGGCACCGGCGAAGGTTCTGGCAGTGGCGCGGGCAAGGGCGTAGCGGGCGGTACAGGGCAGGGCGGAGGCGAAAGCGGCGGTAAGACCATCACCGGACGACTGATGAAAGGTGTGGTCGTGCCAGGCGGGAAGGAAGCAGGTGGCGGTGGCAAGGGCGAGTTCTCGCCACTCAGGTTCTTTATGCAACTTTTGATGCTCGCAGTGATTATTGTTCTCGTCTATGCAGGCTATTTGATGGAGCGGAGGAGACAAAATAATAAACTCTCATTGCAAAAGAGAATTTGAGCAATGAAAAAATAGAAATTGAACAGAACAGAACAGAACAGATGAGTGAAGAGCAATGAGTGAAGAGATGATACTGCATCCGAGACCAAGTGCGATAGTGGCGGCACTATATACACTCCGGGACCTTGATGTGGACGTAGCAGTGATGCACGGACCCCCTGGCTGCAGTTTCAAGCATAGCAGGCTACTTGAAGAAGACGGTATGCATGTCCTTACCACCGCAATGAACGAGAGTAACTTCGTCTTCGGCGGTCATGACTCGCTCGTAACTGTGCTGAGGAAGGCGGAGGAGATGTTCCAGCCCAGACTGATGGGCGTCGTCGGGACATGTGCGAGCATGATAATTGGAGAAGACCTGAACAGGGCGATAGAGGATAGTGGAGTCAGTTGCCCCGTGATAGCAGTAACCGTGCATGCGGGATACCGTGATAACACAACAGGGGTTATCCTAACACTTGAATCCGCCTGTAAAGCCGGTATAATCAGCGACGCTGAATTTGAGCGGCAGAAGAGGATACTCGAAGCGGCGACGAAGATAGAGAAGGAGGTGGGTGCAGCCAGCAGGAGCTATATACCGCCATCCAAAGGCGATTCCAGGATAGATGTCGCAAAACGGCTACTTGAACTCATCAATATGCGTAAGAAGGGTGTATGCGTCTTAAATGCGAAGAAGGAGACCGCATTCATGTTCGCAGACATGCTGAGGGCTTTAAATCGCGTTGCAGCACCATCACAAATTGTGAATATCGCAAACCTCGACCCCGATATCGGACTGAGGAAGATACGTGGCTATTCCAGACGAATCATGGAGGAGTTAGCAGCGGAAGGTATAAAAATAGACCATATAATCGGGGGTCTGGACGAATACGCAATTGCAGGCGAGAGGGCAGCGGCTTTGATTCGCTCTAACTATCCGAACTGCGATTTCGTAGTCCTGCTGGGCGTGCCTCACGCGGTGCCACTGCGCAGTTACGGCATAAAGACCGAAGTCTTCTCCGTTACCAACGGTCCGAGAACCGTGCAACCATTGAAACAGCTCGGGCATGACCATGTGGTGCTTGAAATAGACCTCCATCCAAAGACGATGGGCGCTACCGGGATTATACCGTCAGAATTCGGGGATATGCTCCAGAAGCTGCATTTATAGCCTTTGCAACAGTTATAAATGCGCAGCGAAATTCTGCCTTAACGCATGCACACCAATCTTATCTTTACTTTTTCACAAGCTTGGTCAAAAATTGCCCTGGACTGTCCTCGTAGATATGTGCCTGGAGCATGCGATTCTCTTCAAATTCCTCATAACTTCTATCTTTTAGATAACCTTCTATCAGATCAATAGCATCTAATATGTGCTTAACGCGTCGTCCTATCTTTATTCCCAAACGGTCTTCTAATGTTCGAGATTTTGGGCAACTCATTCATATCCGAAGTACTTTGGATACCTTTCCATTCTGACGATATATCTGAACTTCGCATATACACCCCTCTGTCAGAACCATATACATATCCTATTATATATGCTCGGTATTTTTCATAAGTGAAGTTTCGCCGTAAGGCGAAATTTGGGCGTAGCGAAGCGTAGCCGTATGTCCGCTGTTATCGGAAGTGGCAGCCACTGTATTCATGGAATTTCCCATCCTATTCCTATATTTTCAAGCAGTTTTTTGATTTTATCTGGTTTAATTTTTCGTTGCCTTATTTTCTTTTCTCAAACACAATAA
>JAGGRS010000208.1 GCA_021159475.1 Candidatus Methanophagales archaeon | reverse complement strand
TGACAGACTAAAACAACAACTCACCACACTAACCCCCACTCCTGCTTATAATATCGTATTCATCGTATATACTGCCCACAATCACTTCCAGCAGGTCTTCCAGACAGACCAGCCCCTCGGTCTTGCCATGGTTATCCACAACGATGGCGATGTGGAACCTGCCACGCTGAAATTCCTTCAGTAAATCGTCCACTCTCTTCGTATCCGGTATCAAATAAGGGGGCTTCATAAGCTTTCGTATCGAGGTCTCGCCCCTATTCGCCAGCAGGTCCTTCGCATATAGAATGCCCACGATGTTATCCTCCGTTCGCTCGAATACGGGAATCCTGGAGAAGCCCGTTCTCTTTATCAACTCCACCGCAGCATCAACACTCTGATTGACATCTATGCATACCATCGCGTCTCTTGGAGTCATCACATTTCTCACCACGATCTCGTCGAGCCTCAATACGCCCATCATCATCTCCTTCTCGTCCTCCTCTATCGCTCCTTCCTCCTCGCCTATGTCCAGCATCGTCTCCACCTCCTCCTCGGTCAGTATGTGCCTTTTATACGGCGCCATACCCATGAACCGTTCAAAAGTGCCGGTAATTGCGGATACCACTTTGATGAACGGCGTGAAGAGATAAGCCATCATCTTTATCGGCTTGGATACGATGATAGAAATCCGCTCTGCGTGGTGAACGGCAATCGTCTTGGGCAGAATCTCCGCGAATGTGAGTATCAGGAACGTCATCACACCGGTCGCAATTGCCACGCCGTAACTACCAAAGAATTGCATCGCGATTGATGTTGCCAATGCCGATGCGCCGATATTCACCATGTTATTGCCGATGAGCACGGTGGTGAGCATCGCTTCCTGCTGGTTCATCAGTTCGTTTATCTCTTTCGCACCTTTCACGCCCTGCTTCACCAGTGCTCTCGCTCTCACTTTCCCTATTGCGATCAGAGCGGTCTCCGAGCCGGAGAAGAACCCGGAGAGGAGCAATAACAGCAGGAGAATTAGAATCTTCAAGCTGAGGAGCGACAGTAGCAACTTCTTCCCTCCTTCAACAATAAGATAATCAGTATTTGCATCTTAAAAAGTTTTCGAGACATCACCCAATCTCTCCCTTACGGGCGTCAGCAACTCATTCAGATATCGCGAGGCGTTCTGCTTCACGTCCTGCGGGTGTAACTTGCCCAGCTCGTAATCGCGTTCAAACTGCTCATAATCATGATACGTCACATCACCGCCATATTCCCGCTTGCGCTCTATCTTAACCGCGTCAAGAGCACCGAAGATTATATATTTGTAGATTTGCATTATGGGATTACCGGCGACGACTCTGGGTGGGCAGAAAGCAGCCTTTATCTTACGCTCCAGGTCCGATTCCGACTCGTGCACCGAGATGTAGTTATGGAGTGAGGATGACATCTTAGCGCCGTCCAGCCCGATTAAAAGCGGTGTATGGATACATATAGGGGCTTTAAAGCCGAGCTTCGGTAAGTTCTCCCGTGCGAGCATGTGTATCTTACGCTGATCTATGCCACCAACTGCCACATCTATGTTGAGATATGCGATATCCATTGCCTGCATCAGCGGATACAGCATCTGCGATACTTTGCGGTCTGTTTTACTGCGCGATAGCTCATCCATGCTCCTCCTCGCTCGCTTCTCCGTCGTCACGGTTGCGAGTTGTAACAAGTCCAGCGTGTATTCGGCATCGAGCTGAAAGGAAGAGCCAAGTATGTATTCCGTCTCTTCACTGAGACCAGCAGCGGTGAAGCATCGCCGGTTATACTCGGCAGTCGCTCTTATCTGCTCAAAATCGCCTTTCTCATTTAGATACGCGTGCACATCGGCGAGGAGCACGATGATATGGAATCCGAGCCGCTGCAACTCCTTCAACTCTGCTATCAGTGGTAGATGCCCGATATGCACACTGCCACTCGGCTCAAAGCCCGCATACGCCCTCAACTGTGTGCCCGAAGCAAGAGCTTCTTCCAGCTCGGCTCGCGTCACTACCTCCTCCACGTTCCTTAGCAGCACCTTCATCGGTTCGCGTTCCATATATTGCATGTGTTGTGTTCTTCACCTATCCCATCTAATTATAGGTATAGGCTTGTTTATTTGTATACTCATTCTTCTTCCACCTCTTCAACCTTAGTTACTGGTTCTTTAAGACTCTTTACTCCTTCTTTCATTTCCTCCAATTTTTCGATTCGCTCTGGAGGTTGATAGACGTGCACATCCACCTTCAAAATTTGTGAAAGCTGGTTCAAGTTCCGGGTCTATACCATAACCCATTCCCTCTTCGGCTCCTCCTCACTCTCTAATATAATCCGCTTGTTCTTCTTCTTCGCTTCCAATTTCACCTGATAGAAGTT
>JAGGRS010000035.1 GCA_021159475.1 Candidatus Methanophagales archaeon | reverse complement strand
TTTATGCCCTGCACTATCTTCGCATACCCGCCTTTGAACTTGCTCACGTCTCCTCTCGTGTCCAGTTTACCCTCGACCACGGCTTTGGAGAGCTTTTCAACCTCGCTTACCAATTTATCCCTCTCCTGTCGGAGTTCTCGTAACTCCTGCTCCTTCCTCTCAAGCTCGGTTTGCAACTGCGTTTTAGTAAGCCGATTCACATCGGGGGTTGCCTGTGCATCTTCATCAATTCCACTGTCCTTTTCTACTTCTGGCATTGTCACACCTCACACATAAGCATATTTCAAAACTCACTAAAAAAGATTTCGTAAAGATAAATTTTTTTGTCCATTACTTACAATTTTATTGAAAATAGAAGAAAAAAATCTATCAGCATTGAACCCCCGTGGACCCCAATGCCCGGAAGATTGAGCAGTTACCACTCCACTAATATCCGGGGGGCAATAGCCATGACTGCCCCATCTTATCGCTTTTAATCGCCGTTTATCAGCTTCACCTCCTTAATCGGTAAGTTTTTATTAATTTTGACCGATAAACTTTAAATATTTCAATGCAAATTGCTTTATTATGAACGAAAGAGAGATATTGGAGATATTGGTAGATTGGAACTTCTGGGGGAATTTCGATGAGAAACTGATTGATAGACCCGCGTATCTAAGAAGAATGAAGAGTTTATTCGGTGCCAGAGTGGCTCTTGTTTTATCCGGCGTGAGGAGAGCGGGGAAATCGTCCATCGCTTATTTGTTCGTTAACAATTTAAAAACGGAGCCTGGAGCTAATGACACACTGATTGTCAATCTTGAAGACCCGAGATTCCCTGCCGGGCTGGATGCCAGCGATTTGGTTAAAGTGTATGAGACGTATCTGAAGAACTTAAGTCCACCAGGCGACCATTTAGTCGTTCTGGATGAGGTGCAAAATGTTCGAGGCTGGGAGAAATTCGTTCGTTACCTGATTGAGTCAAAGAAAATAAAGACAATTGTTACCGGCTCGTCTTCTAAACTGATGGGCAAAGAGATTTCAACCGCCCTTACAGGACGGCATGTGGATATAGAGGTGTTCCCGTTAGATTTTACAGAATTCCTCGCTTTTAACGGCTTGAAATTGCGTAGTCCCGTAGACGTCGTTAAAAACAGAATAAAGATACTCAGCCTGTTTGACATCTATTTGAAATACGGTGGATTCCCGGAAGTGGTGCTCTCTGATTCGCCCAGGCGAAAAAGAGCGCTCTTAACCTATTATTTTGAGGATATAACTGCGAAAGACATAGTAAAGAGGTTCGGGATAAGGGAGATAGAGAAATTGGAAAATCTCGTCGGTGCATATACCACCGGTATCTCTTCTCTTCAATCCTTTAACCGACTGAAGAACTTACTGGGTGTCAGCTTAGACACGGTGGAGCGGCACTCGAGATATCTGGAGCTTGCCAGGCTCTTTGTATTCATAAAAAAGTTCGGTTACTCTGCTCTTGAGCAAATCCGGTCTGTAAGAAAGGTTTATATAATAGATACGGGATTCTACTACGTGCAGGGATTCAGGTTCTCTCATAACATGGGTAAATTGATGGAGAATGTCGTTGCAATAGAGTTGTTAAGGAGGAAATCCATGAATATCGCTTCAGAAATCTATTACTGGAAGGACAGACAGCAGAGAGAAGTGGATTTCGTCTTGAAGGAGGGGCAGACGATAAGACAGCTGATTCAGGTGACCTATTCCTCTGGTAGGGACGATATAGAAAGGAGGGAGATAGAGGGCTTGATAAAAGCGAGCAAAGAGTTAAAATGCAGTGATTTGCTCGTTATCACATGGGATTATGAGGAGGAAGCGGAAATAAAAGGGGAAAAAATAAGGTTTGTCCCGCTCTGGAAGTGGCTGTTGGGTGCATAATGGGAGAAAGAAGATAGCAATCTGTAAGTCAACTGAAGATTGAGCAGTTACTACTTATCGTATATACATAGCAATCTCAAGTTCGTCTTCCGTTCCTTTTTCTTTCACCCCTACTTCTGATGCCACGGTTTCGAGAAAGATTCTCTCAAGGAGGCTTATCGCCACTTCACTCAGTTTCTCCTCTTTACTTACCAACCTCCTGTCTTCGTCATAGACTTCTATCGTTCCCTTCGCCTGGTTCGTCACCACCTTGTATATCTTCCCGCTCGGCATCAGCCAAGCCCATGTTTTTTCTCCCATTTTTATTTGTTCTCTCCTCATCAAACGGGGAAAAATAGAAAACATCCAGATATGGCTCCTTTATTCCTGTTTCTTACCACCGTTCCCCTGCAACTTGAATTTCCCTATCATCTCCGTCGCCTGGTCAGCAATCTCCGAGAGTTTCTGTATGCCGCTACTGAGCTGTTCTACGGCTGCCGTTTGCTGTTCTACGGCGGAAGAAGTTTCTTCGGATGACGATGCACTCTCCTCTGCGGAACTTGCAATCTCGT
>JAGGRS010000051.1 GCA_021159475.1 Candidatus Methanophagales archaeon | reverse complement strand
AAGAATCTGATGCTGTTGTATGAGGAACAGAGCAGGATAGGGGATGAAATTGAGATATGCACAACGCAGGCATCACAGTATTGGGTGATACTGAGGCGTAAGGCGGAGGAGGGTCTTTTCGTGCCTGATTTCTTCTTCTCCGAGCTACCAGGCTGCCGCGCTGCATCGGGTATGCTCTCTATCAAGCCGAATGGCGATGTTGTGCCCTGTCCGCTGCTGGATGTGAAAGTGGGCAACGTAAGGGAGCAGGGGCTTCGTGAGATAATCAATTCTGAGGTCTTTACCTCACTCAGGAACAGGGAAGTGAAAGGCAGATGCGCCCGCTGCAAGCATCGCGATATCTGTGGTGGCTGTCGCGTGCGTGCATATCTCCATACCGGCGATTACCTCGCTGAGGACCCTCTATGCAGTGATTTCTTCTACGAGGAGGCGGAAAAATGAATGACAGACCATAAAGTAGTCTATGGACCCGTGCCATCAAGACGTCTTGGACGCTCCTTAGGCGTTGGACCTATACCATTCAAGACCTGTGACTATTCGTGTGTATACTGCCAGCTTGGGAGGACAACACAGATGACCATCGAGCGTAAGGACTTCTTCCCGCCACAGGCGATACTGAAGGAGATTGAGCAGGCACTTAAAATTGATGAGCATGGGATAGATTTCGTGACCTTTGTTGGTGAAGGCGAACCGACTTTATGCAGGAGCATTGGATGGTTAATTCGTAAGACGAAGGAGATAACCGATATACCCATCGCTGTTGATACAAATGGGTCACTGCTTTACCGCGCGGATGTGAGAGCGGACATTTCTGGAGCGGATGTTGTAATGCCATCTCTTGATGCAGGCACTGCTAAGACATTCAGGAAGATAAACAGACCGCATCGCGAGCTCGATTTTGAAGCCGTTGTCAGAGGTATAGAGAAGTTCAGCCGTGAATACAGCGGTGAGATATGGATGGAGGTCATGCTGGTGAAGGGGCTAAACGACACTGATGAGGAGTTAGAAGCGATAAAGAGCATACTTGAGCGTATAGAACCCGATAGGACATATCTAAACGTCCCGATAAGACCGCCAGCGGAGCCGTGGGCGGTGCCACCTGATAAAGAAGCCATCGCATTGGCTGATGCGATTCTCAGCGAGGTCAATCCCGTGGTGGCGATAGCCACAGAAGAGACCGGTGAATTCTCCACCACTGGATTTGCAACTCCAGAAGAAGCGATTATGGCAATAATAAGACGGCATCCAATGAGGGAGGAGCAGGTTATAGCGACATTAAAGCGAGAGCGATTCCAGCAGAGTGACGTAGAGGACAGCTTTGCGCGATTGTATGAAAGTGGCAGAATAAAGAAGGTGAGATATAGAGATAGTCTATTCTGGGTTACGGTAGAGGAGCGAAGAGGCAAAGGTAAACCAGGCAGCCTCTTAAATGTGATGAGATGAAGCCGAAAAAATATGTAACCTTCTCAAAGAATGTCTTCATACCCGTGACGAACGTATGCAGGAATGCATGTGCATATTGCGGTTTCCGGGCACGTAGCATGAAAGATGCTTATTTAATCTCCGTAGAACGCTTTTTAGCACTTATAAAACGTGCGAGAGGTTCAGCAACGGAAGCGCTATTTACTGCGGGTGAGAAACCGGAGCTTGCAAATCCGCATTTCAAAGATTGGCTGCGCAGCAACACAGGATGCTCTTCTCTCGTGGAATACACAAAGGAGCTCTGTAAGCTGGCAATAGAGCACGGACTGCTACCACATTGTAACCTCGGTATCATGAGTAGTGAAGAACTGCTGGAGTTGCGTGCTGTGAATGCCTCTATGGGCTTGATGCTGGAGACGACGGCAGAGGTTGAAGCGCATAAAAACTCGCCAGGTAAAGCGCCAGAAGTTAGACTGGAGATGATAGCACGTGCAGGCGAGCTTAAAATCCCCTTTACCACGGGATTACTGATAGGTATAGGAGAGAAGCCTGAAGACCGTATTCGGGCGTTAGAGGCACTGAAATCACTATACGATGAGTACAGGCATATCCAGGAGGTCATTATTCAGCCGTTCGTGCCCAAGCCACACACGCCGATGTGGAATGTAAGACCACCGGGTCTTGACGTGCTGAAAGAGGTTGTCCGCGCGGCACGTGCGATATTGCCCGCTGAGGTCGCCATTCAGGTGCCGCCGAATCTCACATCGCCCAGGGAACTGATAGAACTCGGCGCTTCTGACCTTGGTGGAATCTCTGAGCAGACCATAGATTATATAAATCCTGAATCACCGTGGCCCGGTGAAGCGGAACTGAGAGAAGCAATAGCGCCTTTTGTGTTACGTGAACGTCTGCCAATCTATCCAGCTTTTATAAAGCGGGGATGGTATAGTAAAGAGATAAGCCATTTGATAGCGCGATACGCGGATGACGAGGGGCTGAGGAGGCGATAATTTATG
>JAGGRS010000064.1 GCA_021159475.1 Candidatus Methanophagales archaeon | reverse complement strand
CGCTGGAAGATGGCAAGTATGTAGCAGGTGGTGGAGCGACGGAGATAGAACTGGCACTCAAACTGCGTGATTATGCCGCGACCGTAGGAGGAAGGGAGCAACTGGCGATACAGGCGTTCGCAGATGCCGTGGAGGTGATACCGAGAGCGCTGGCTGAAAATGCCGGTTTAGACCCCATTGACACGCTCGTCAGTCTCCGCTCGGCACATGAGAAGGGCAATAAATACGACGGTCTGGACGTGCACAAGGGCGAACCAACGAACATGCTGGATGCGAATGTGATCGAGCCACTGAGGATAAAGACGCAGGCTATAAGCTCAGCCACAGAAGCGGCGACGATGATTCTGCGGATAGACGATGTAATTGCCGCAGGTGCTGAGAAGAAGCCATCAACACCACCGGGAGGTGGTGGACCGGGAATGGAAGGAATGGGAGAGGAATACTAACTTCTCCTCTCTCTTTTTATTTTATTTCTCTCTCAAGCTCATTCTTTATTATTTGCTCCTATTGATTATGTTATATACGATATGAGTAGGGGAAGAAAATGGGGAGAATAATAGGTATTGACCTTGGAACCACGAACTCGGAAGCCGCGTATATAGACGAAAGTGGTGAGCCGAAGATAATACCCAGTGCGGAAGGCAGTGCATACGGTGGTAAGATGTTCCCGTCAGTGGTAGCATTCACGAAGGATGGACAGCGGTTGGTTGGAGTGGCGGCGAAGCGACAGGCGGTTGTCAATCCAGAGGGCACGATAATGGAAGTAAAGCGTAAGATGGGAACTGCGGAGAAGGTATATGTGAAGACCATAGATAAGGAGTTCACACCACAGGAGATATCAGCAATGATACTGGAGAAGATAAAGACGGATGCTGAGGCGTATTTGGGTGAGAAGGTAGATGCTGCGGTGATTACCGTGCCGGCGTATTTCAATGATAACCAGCGGCAGGCGACGAAGGACGCGGGTGAGATTGCGGGCTTTGATGTGAAACGGATAATAAATGAGCCGACGGCAGCGGCGATGGCTTATGGACTCGGCAAGGAGGGTGAATATAAGGTCGCGGTTCTCGACTTCGGCGGTGGTACTTTTGATGTCACGATTATGGAGATAGGGGAGGGTGTATTTGAGGTATTAGCCACCTCTGGTGATACACATCTCGGTGGTGCGGATATAGATGCCGCAATAATAGACTGGCTGGTGGAGGGTTTTAAAGAGAAGGAAGGGATAGACTTGCGTAACGACCTTACAGCGATGCAGCGGATAAAGGATGAAGCGGAGAAGGCGAAGATAGAGTTATCCTCTTCCGTCTCCACGACAATCAATCTGCCGTTCATTGCCGTCTCCGGGAATGAGCCGAAGCATCTGGAAGCCACGCTCACCAGGGCTAAATTGGAGGAACTGGTAGAACCGATAATGAAGCGAGTAGAAGCACCCATAAAGCAGGCGTTAGAAGATGCAAAGCTCACCCCAGAGGATATAGACAAGATAATATTCATCGGTGGACCCACGAGGTCGCCAATTGTGCGCGGGTATTTTGAACGCATAATGGGTAAGAAAGGCGAAGGGGGAGTGGACCCGATGCAGTCGGTGGCAATCGGCGCGGCGATACAGGCAGGTATAATCGCGGGGCAGGTGAAGGACGAGATAGTTCTGCTCGATGTCACTCCGCTCACACTCAGTGTTGAGACACTTGGTGGCGTAGCCACTCCGATAATAGAGCGGAATACCACGATACCAACGAAGAAATCACAGATATTCACCACCGCCGCTGATAATCAGACATCGGTAGAGATACATATAGTGCAGGGCGAGAGACCGATGGCTGCCGATAATACCTCGCTTGGCAGGTTTCATCTGGATGGCATTCCGCCAGCACCGAGGGGCGTTCCCCAGATTGAAGTCACATTTGATATTGATGCAAATGGCATTTTGAACGTGACGGCGAAGGACCTGGGCACGGGCAAAGCCGCTTCTATAAGGATAACCGCCTCAACCAAGCTCTCAAGAGAGGAGATAGACCGGATGGTGAAGGAAGCGGAGAAGTATCGTGAGGCGGATAAGAAGCGAAAAGAGGAGGTGGAACTCCGAAATCAGGCAGACTCGCTCGTTTATACCTCAGAGAAGACGATAAACGAGCTCGGCGACAAGATAAGCAAAGACCAGCGTGAGAAGGTGGAGCAGGCGCGAGAGAAGCTAAAGAAGTCGTTAGAGGGTAAAGACATAGCGAAGATAAAGGAGGATATGGATGCACTGACGAAGGCGCTACACGAGATTTCGGCGGTGGTGTATCAGGAAGCGGCGAAGAAGGCGCAGGAACAGGCACAAGCTCAGGGGCAGGGGCAGGCTAAGGAGCAGACGAAGGGCAAGGGCGAGGAAGGCACTAAAAAAGAGAGCGAGAGCGAAAGCGGCGATTACGTGGATGTGGATTATGATGTGAAGGATGAGAAGAAGAGATGATGGA
>JAGGRS010000007.1 GCA_021159475.1 Candidatus Methanophagales archaeon | reverse complement strand
TACGATTCTTTCAATTTGAAAAGCAAAGATTTATCTGCAAATTTCTCCACATCAAGATTCTCCACAAATGGTAAAAGGTCTTTTACCAGGTTAAAAAGCTTTCTTCTTTTCTCTCTGTTCTCTGTAATGTTCTTAAGAATAATGGATAGATTGTTTCCATCCTCCTCTAATTCGGCTTTTCCTGTGATAGGAGTGGCTTTTTTAGGTAATTTGGGGTCAAAATCGTATATTGAGATTTCACTGAAAATACCTTCTAATGGAGGTATAAAAAAGTATGGTGTTTCAAGGAGAAGGGTATGCTCTGGTAGTTTTTCTTCTCGTAGAAATGGTGGAAATATATCCTCTTTTTTCAGTGGCACCTTCGACGGTTTGTTAAGAACAATTTTTACCCTTCCGTTGCTACGTGAGATAAGAATTTCTCCCTCACCAAGTGTTTCTTTCTCTTTAATTTCTCTCTCTTTTCTCTCTAACTTGAGGAATTTACATTTTTGACTTAATTCATCCTTCACTATTCTAAATCCAGGACCTCTTTTATTAAATTTTAACGCAAATTCGTATATCACTTCATAGGTTTTTATGCCTATTAAACCCACTTTTGTCTCTAGTCCCCATCTGAACTCTTGATCAGAAACAACTTTTATGGACAAAGGTTCAGAGGCTCCTATATTCAGGTTCCGGAGATATTCCACACCTCCCTGCATAGATATTGCGTTATCTAAGCCCGAACTTGTTATATCTCTCAAAAATTCAAAGATATGGACAAAATTGGACTTCCCGGATGCATTTGCACCGATTATCACATTGAATTTCCCAAGATCAATCTTTAACTCCTCAAAACTTTTAAAATTTCTCACTTCTATTCTTTTTATCCTCATCTTCCCAATATCCTATTTATTTGGGTAAAACCACCATTGTAGCTCCTGCAGGGTGCTTCTATTTCCCAAGCTCGTGAGTCTGACTTTTTCCATGACTTTTTTCCATTTTATGCCTCTTTTACCTTTATATTTCAATAATTGTATTCATGTATATTTAAAGTGCCACTTCAGTGTCACTCCTTAAACCTTCCTACAATATCGCCCAACGTTTGTGGATATGTAAAGTCCCCCGAATGCATTCAGACGAAAGAAGCCTTTTATATACACCGTCATCGGCGTAGGGGCACCACTTCTTCCCGTAATCCCGTCAATCTTTCATATACGAACTGTTCGGCTATTGCTCCCTCCGGACCCTCTTCACTTCCTTACCCGCTCTTTTCGGCACTATCTCCAGCTCGGCATGCTTGAATCTGGCTCTTAATTCTTTACCCTGGTATAAATAATCGAGGAATAAAGCGAGCGCAGCAATCTCGGAATGCGGCTGATTACCCACCGCGACATTCCAGTCTGCAACTTCATAGACCTCAGGTGGCACCTTCTCAGCGCCCACAATGACCAATATGCGATTGCTCGTTGCACACTCCCTTATCTCCTCAATCACATCAAGAATGTTCTCACCATACATCGTGAGATGACATACCTTCCCCCCTTCTCGCTTCCACCTCGCCACCGCTTCGCGCCATTTCACACCGGTCTGCACAAAGAAATCACCACCCCAGCGCTTCGTCACCCCGCTTATGCTCCTCTCCACCGTTTTATCCTCCGCTGTGAGAAGCATACCACTCGCTCCCAATGCACGTGCAACCAGCCCGATATGTGTAGTAACTCGCTTATCTCGCTGAGGACGGTGCCCTAACCTCAATACTACAATCTCCATCCAGCACTCATTTACTTAAATATGCGTCACTCATCTATAAACATGCATAACCACCATCTGAAGGGGATAAGCACGAACGTGCTCCTACTGGGCGTTGTCAGTTTCCTGAACGATTTGAGTAGCGAGATGATTATCCCGATTCTACCCCTGTTCATCACAGCTTTAGGTGGTTCTGGTTTGATTGTAGGCTTAATAGGAGGATTACAGGAAAGTATATCGAGCATATTAAAGGTTCTTTCTGGTTTCTGGTCTGACAGAATAGGGAAGAGGAAGATATTTGTATCCTCTGGCTATTTCACGTCCGCATGCTTTAAATTGCTCCTGGCATTCTCCACACTCTGGCAGCACATATTGGTCTTCGCCAGTTTTGAACGTGTGGGTAAAGGCTTGAGAACAGCGCCAAGAGATGCAATCATCGCGGATTCCATGCCCGAAGCGAGAGGTAAGGGTTTTGGTATCCACCGCGCACTTGATACTTCTGGTGCAATCTCTGGCGGCATAGCTGCTCTCATATTATATTGGTTTTTAGCGTTTGGTTTCAACCACATCATATTTATAGCCGCAATAGTCGCTTTTCTCTCCTTAGTGCCACTCCAATTTGTAAAAGAAGGTAAAAGGGAACCGCAGAATATAAGATTGCAGATAAGCCTGGGAAAACTGCCCAAACCGCTTAAGTTGTTCATCTTAGTAGCGACCGTTTTCGCATTAGCCAATTTCACCTATATGTTCTTCATATTGAAGGCGGAAA
>JAGGRS010000184.1 GCA_021159475.1 Candidatus Methanophagales archaeon | reverse complement strand
ATGTCATAAATGGTCTTGGTTCAATGTATGGGACACAAGGATTGGTAAGAAAAATAGATGATTGTTTATTAGATTCTCTTTCAATTTAGCAGAAGCCTTTTCAGCCCACTCCACCAGCTACCATTCGGCAATCTTCTGCAATTCATCCTTTTAGTTAATACCCGACGAAACCACTATCCCCACCAAAAATACATGCAAACTGACGAATAGCTTAGCCTCACTCAGCGAGCCTTGTTCGTTCCGTTTAGTGGTTAAAGCATACATACATTTATATTTTTTATATTATAGTAAGCAAGAGAAACTCAGAGGAGCAATCAGAGGAGGATAAATAAGATGGGACGAATAAGAAATATAAATATAAAAAGCATAGAAAAAGCATCTTTGATCTACGGCGCCATATTAGCATTGATATTTTGTTTATCGCTCTATATCAGAGCCGCTTTACCCTATAATAGCGTTTTCGGCGCCCCATTTGTAAGATTCGGCGGTAACGACCCGTGGTATAACATGCGACTGGTGGAGAACACATTGCACAACTTCCCGCATCGCATCTTCTTCGATGCCTTCACCTATTATCCACATGGCACAACCGTGCCTTTTGCGCCTCTATTCGATTATCTGCTCGCGGTCATCATCTGGATACTGGGGCTTGGACACCCCTATGCCTCGCTCGGTCAGCATGGGATAGAGGTGATAGGGGCGTGGTATCCGGCGGTATTGGGCGCTTTTACTGTTATACCCGTGTATTTCATCGGCAAAGAGCTATGGAACCGGAACGCGGGATTACTATCCGCAGCGCTGATTGCCGTGCTACCCGGTCAGTTCTTATCCCGCTCTCTATTGGGGTTCACCGATCACCACGTCGCGGAGACACTGTTCAGCACGATAGCAATGCTCTTCGTTATTATCGCGATAAAGAAGGTGAAGGCGGAAGGGATAACATTTCATTCGTTCATGGAACGCGATTGGGCACCGTTAAAGGCGTCTGCGATTTATCTCTTCCTGGCTGGGTTCTCACTCGGGCTTTATTACCTCGCATGGATAGGCGCACCCCTGTTTGTATTTGTCCTGCTCATCTATGCTGTTGTGCAATATACAATTGACCACGTGCGGGGGGAAAGCACGGATTATCTATGCATAATTGCAATACCGCTATTTATTATCCCGCTTATTATGTTAGCCCCGATACCGGTCATTAACTCACCCACAGGGATTCAGGTTCTCTCCCTTATTCTCGGACTGCTCGTATTTCTTGTTTTGGGTATCATCTCTTTCATTATGAATTACAGGGGGATAGAACCCTATGGGTATCCAATTGCGATACTTATACTGGCTGTAGTCTCATTTGCACTCCTGAATGCCCTCGCTCATCCATTATACTCCAGGATAATAGGGCAACTCCACATATTCACACCTTCTGAGTCTGCACTCACAATAGCTGAGGTGCATCCAATGCATGTCTTCTCACCTTCCACAGGGCGGATAACACAGGGCGAGGCATATCAATACTTCACCACCTGCTTCTTCGTTGCATTCGCAGGTTTCGCATGGCTTGGTTATAATATAGCAAGGCGATTTCGAGCGGAGGAGGTTCTATTCATGGTCTGGAGCGCGGTAATGCTCTTTGCATGCTTTGGGCAGAACAGGTTCGCCTACTATTATGCGGTGAATGTCGCACTCCTTTGCGGACTCGCCTCATGGGCATTGATTGAGCTCGTGGCATTGGGATTCAAGGTTGAGCCGGTATCAGAGAGAGCGCGTGCAAAAGCGAAGAGGAAGGTGGTCAAGAAGGGCGGTGCTGGCATAGATACACGGCAGAATGCGAAGACGAGAGCAACTAATAAAGCCAGGGAGCCTCAGGCTCGGAATAAGAAGATTGCGAAATACCTGCGCACTGATGTTATAATCACCTCGTTTATAATCGGCTTGATTCTGTTTTATCCACCGTTAAGTGCTTCTTTAGCAAGTGCGAAGTATGCTGGGGGTCCTCCTTATGACTGGTACGAATCACTTGCATGGATGCGTAAGAATACACCAGAGCCCGGTATATCCTATTATGGGTTATACCAGATGCCGGAGACGAATAAAACAACGGGTAGAATAGAAGATTATAATTATCCCCCGACGGCTTACAGTATAATAAGCTGGTGGGATTATGGACACTGGATAACGAGGATAGCGCATCGCATTCCCGTTGCCAATCCGTTCCAGCAGGGTATTGGGGGTCCCCATCAGGGTGATAAGCCCGGAGCATGCGTATTCTTCGTCACAACAGATGAAGCGCGCGCGAATGAAGTCGCAGATGCACTCGGCGTGAGATATGCGGTAAGCGACCTGATGATGGCGGATGTGTGGAATTCGTATTACAATAAATATTCAGCAATGACCGTATGGGCGGGTGATCCCCAATATTATAACACCCTCTCATATTATTATCGCACGATGGAAGCCCGATTACACATGTTCGATGGCACGAGTGTGGATGTGGATGGTGAGAACATATCAGCATTGAGTCATTACCGGCTGGTGCA
>JAGGRS010000200.1 GCA_021159475.1 Candidatus Methanophagales archaeon | reverse complement strand
GCATATAACATGAAAAGTTTTAGTGGTGCAGCCTAATTGCAGGAATCCAATCCTCATGTATCCTGCCATTTGCATCCCTAAATTCTGTGCAATTGATACCGTCTAAGGTTGTATGATTTGTTCTTTGCTCCATCGTCATCTCTCACTCTCAATTTGACAACATAATTCATTCCAATCGCCCCCTTCCGCGCACCACCTCGCGAATAGCAAGCAGATCCAACCTCGACTGTGGTCTCACCTCTCCACTCATCGGGTCCACAAACAATATGTTCTTCTTCACCAGAAAATGCTTCGCTGGTCTATGCAGTTCAAAATCCACACTCTCTCTATCTTCGAACAACTTCAATATCTCTATCACGTCTTCCTTCTCCACCCTATACTGTTCTCCTGCAATCTCCACCACCGGTCTCACATAGTTTAATTCGTCAAGCAGGTCTCTTAGCTGGGTTATCCGCACTTTAAGAAGTTCTTCCGCCTTCTCTTTTGTAGCCCCGCCTCCTAATTTATGATTTATCAACTCCACCAGATACACTGGCTTTCCTCCGCAATGATACCACGCATCCTCTTTTTCTTTATCGCGGAATCCATAATTTTCGAGAAAATCCATCGTATTATTATAATCAAAATCGTCCACCAGCAAATACCTGCATCGCCCCTGAAGCATCGCTTCGCTGTATATCTTCTCGATGAAGAGGGAATCGGAAGAAACGGCAAATACATGGCACAAATGTAATTCTTTCGTCAGTCTGATAAAGAAATTGAATAGTTTGTATATCAATAATTCATCAATTTTCACGTCTCCTATCACCTGCAACTCATCAACTATCAGAACAGGCACATATTTATGCGACAGCTCCTCCATAAAGCTCTCTATGTATCTGAACACATCCTTGCTCCGCTCCTTTCTCTCAACCATCCGCTCAAACAAATTTAGAGGTATGGGAATCCCGCCGACGAGTTTCAAATCCTTTAATATCGCTTTCGCATATTCCTTCGCATTCCCTCCCTTCCTCTCTTCGTCAATATCAAAGAGAACATCGAGGAACTCCTCATAACCCCTGATGAACCTCCCCCTCAAATTTATGTGGAAAATCGCATAATCTCTGGGCAATTGTTGCACGACATAGCTCATCAGCTCGGTCTTACCGCTGTTTATCGGTCCGTAAACGAATGTGATTAGCGATGGCTCACGTTCAAGTATGTTCTTTATTTCTTTTATTTCTTCTTTCCTGTCGTGGAATTCTATCCTTTGCATTTCAACCTTTCTTTAAAAAGAAAGCGTGACCAAATAAACTTTTTATCCCATCCACAACCTAATCGCAGGTATCCAGTAAAACTTTCTTAGAAGAAAGTTTTATCAAAGAACTTTACTCCAGCCGAATTGCGGGTATCCAGTCATCATATATCTTTCCGTTTGCGTCCACGAACTTTGTGCAGTTTATCCAGCCGTTTGGTGTGAGTAAGGATGTGTTATGGTGAATTTGCGGATAAGAGCCTGTGCGGATGGTATTCTGTTTGCCAATAGGGCAAATTATTCCCGATTCGTTATAGAAAGAAATTGTAACGTTATCCGGAAATAACAACAATATACCTCTTATCTTACTCATGTTCATTTCTTCGCCCTCCCCCCTTCTCAAGACCCCCTTCCTCTGTTTCAACTTCACTCTCACCGAACAGTATCTCCGCTAAATACTCCATATCGCTCATATCCTGCTCATACCATCTGCTCCTGACCAGTGTGACTGTATAACCTACCAGTCCAGTTGCGAGTCCAACAACCGTTGTCCCGAAAGCAATAATCAGATTATCAGCTAATGTCTTTACATCGCCACCCGCGAGTGCGAGCAGCGCGGGTCCCATCGGTATCAGCGTGCCCATCAGCCCCAGCATCGGACCCGCACGGGTTACAAACCGCGACTTCTCCAATCGCTTCGTCATATCTGTCTCCAGATCCTGCAGTAACTTCTCTACCCGGGCTTGCATAAGCTTCCTGCTCGCAAACAAGCCCCCGGATTCCGAGATTCGGTTGATGAACTCATGCACGTAATATGTGGAACATGACTTGCTCAACAGCTCAAAAGCGCCGTCCAGGTCGTTCGCATCCAGTAACGCTCGCGCTTTTAAAGCGCCTCGCTCAAGCGAAACGAAATCCCGGCGCCTCACACGCCATTCATAAAGAAAACCACCAAACGCGATCATACTCCATGAAATCAATATAAACAGCAGCACTATTACAGGATACAATAAATTCGTTGAGAGCAGGTATATCCCTTTCTGCGCCCCCAGCTTAAATAGCCCCAGTGCCCCACTTATGTCCATTGTCCGTTACTCTTCGCCAATGATAACACTAATCAATTTTATAAAAATAAATTTTATATTTAAAATATATCATGATACTATTCAACACATCGGGTAGCGTCATGCACCTCGCTCCTCTACTCGCACCCCGCGGACCGCACGCTTATCGTATACCTTTATATCCATTATCACCATATTTAGTAGTGAGCAGACCAGATAGAGATAGGAGATGGAGATGAGCAAAAG
>JAGGRS010000122.1 GCA_021159475.1 Candidatus Methanophagales archaeon | reverse complement strand
GAATCGGAATGCTCAATCTCACTTCCAGTTTCAAAAGCGGCGAGTAAAAAGGTCTGTTAACCATGCTCTTGTATCCTTCTCTCGTAAGTCACCTCCACTTCCTTCCTTTCCGGGTCTACAAGCCAGTATTCCTTCACTCCGTATCCCTCATACAACTCTACCTTTACTTTTCGGTCTAAATAATCACTTCTTGCCGATAGAATCTCCACTATCAGGTCAGGAGCGCCTCGTATGTTCTCCTCTCCTATACCCTTTCCTTCGATATGAAGAATAGGTCTGGTTGCACTATATCCATGTCTGAAAACACGACATCGCAGGGCGCATCAAAAACCTCACCTAATCCCTTTTCCGTCACACATTCGTCTATTTATTTCTACTCTTTGCATCTTTTTCGTTTACTATTTTAGCCCTGTCACTATACTTACACATCCCTATTTATCTGTCATTGTCATTGTTGTCTTGACGGACTGCCAACCCTACCTGCTTGGATGAATAATGACACCTTTTTTAGTGCGCATACGAATCAGTGGTTTTGATATATGCCTTCTGGCGACTGGAGGCACCTCATATAGCCCCTCCTCTATCGCCCTATCTATTGCTACCACCTCTTTTGCTTCTCGTCTCGTATTACAGTGCTTACACCGATAACCCTGCCCTCGTCCCGCGGATTCCATACTCCTGCCACACCGCTCGCATCTGGGATTCCGCAATTCTTCCCTCTTCAAACTCTTTATCTCTATCTTCTCAAGGTTCAATGTCCCGCATTTGAAAGACCCGAATACCCTCACCTCATCACCCTGTCGCAGCTTTCTTATAATATTACGAAATCCTTTCGTCGGCTCATAGGCTATACAATCGACCCCGGTGTTGGTGGATTGCGATACTGAAGAGAGCTTGAATAGCACATGCCCACCCGCAATCGTAACTGGATTGGACTCTACAACGCCATCAAGTATATATGAGTGGTAATCAAGCAGCTTCTGCTCCGTGCCAGGCGTAATCAGGTGGAAGTCTGTGCCTTGATTCGTGATGAACAGCATTACACGCTCCACAGGTTCTGAGTCTACGATTTCATAGGCTTTGTAGAGCGCATCCACGCTGTCGCCCCTTATACCAAAGAGAACCGGACATGGTGAATGCGGTGCGAATACAACTCGCCCGTTCGCCACATCCACAGTATCCCATGTGAGTGGATAAGTAGCCGCATCTGCTTCCCATACACTACGCTCATCTATCCTTCTTGGCGTGCCCCATCTCTCCTTCTCCCTGTATGCCATCAACTCGTAAGTGAAATCGTAACGATAATAACGCTGTAGTATAACAAAGGCTGCAGCAGCTAACGCGCCTATTATACCTCGTTTGTTCTTCAACCCGAAGTAATCGAACCCGAAATCGGTGATTATTGCCAGCGCATCCTCCAGTGTCAATACAGTCCTGACCGCTCTTTCGTAATAACTCTTTAACTGCCTGATACTCAAATTGGTCATGGATTCGTCCTCAATGAAGACTACACCAGGGTTCGTATTCGCATCATCCAGCTCAGAGAACTCGCTTACTGTTGACCTCACCAGCTCCTTCACATCCTCCAATCTCGTTCTCGCAGTCGTGGTTGAGACCTCAAAAGCCACTGCGCCATTGCCCCGCGTCTTGTATGGTATGCACGGATTCAATCGCACCAGTCTGGGAGCGGAGGGGATGGAGTCCTCACCACAATAATTACGAAGTGCATCCACCAGATATGCGCATAGATACGTCGTGCACATCCCGCTCCTCGAATCTGTATCATCTATTCCCACAATCATCTATGAATGCTCAACCAATATCTTCCGCTGGCTTTACTGATACTGTGATGACCTTCTTCCTCTCCACTCGCCACTACGCCTCAAACTCACAGAACTCCTCTCAACCCTGTTATATCCCTCACCATGTATGTAGGTTCAGCTTCACGTCCTCTCTCACTTCTCCCATCGTTACCGATGAGTATCGAATCTATACCTGCACGCTTCGCAGCCAGCACCCCTACCGGGCTATCATCCACCAGTATCGCTTCTCTTCTCTCAATGCCCAGCTCTGTAAGCACCTTATTTATGTAATATGGGCTTGGCTTTCTCTCGCTCAGACTCTTCAGGTCGCTCTTTCTTCCATACCATAGCTTGAAATAGGGCTTCAGCCCGAAGAACTCAAGAGCGAAGTCCACACATGCCTGCTGTGAATCGCTCACCACTGCGAGCTGGTATCTATGGCTGAGATACTTTATTATAGACTCGGAACCTTTACAGAGCTTTATCTCACCTCGCTTTATCGCTTCTATCTTCGCTTCTATAACATCTCGTTCACGCCTCGCCCAGAACTCCTCGCAATCCAGGCTGAATCTATCACAGAACTGCCTCACCCCCTTCTCTCCAGTGGAGTGCAGAGGTATCAAAAAATAGGTATCTATCTCCTCTATACTGAGTTCCAGCCCGTAAGTGCTCAATGTCCTCTTGAACGCTTCATACGCCCATTCATGCTCTATCTTGCCAACGCCGCGTGAGTCCAGGAAAGTGCCATCCATATCGAGTATGACAAGCTGGTGTCTGCGCATACCTCATACTCAAC
>JAGGRS010000254.1 GCA_021159475.1 Candidatus Methanophagales archaeon | reverse complement strand
CAGCTTTTCCATCGCGTCTCTTAACTCGTTAAAATTCTCTCTCGTTACCTTTATCTCCTTCACTCTCTCGTCGACGATTGTTACGATTGTTTTATACAATTCCGCTGTAACCCCGGATTCAGTGCCCATTCTTTCCCCCTTCATTTGTTATTTTTATATTAATATTAATTTTACCGGGGAAGTAGAAGGGGTAGAATTGGAATCTGATAATGTCAGGTTATTTCGATTCCAGCATTCTCAGTTTCTTCTTTTCTCTCTTTAATCTTTTATTTTTAACAATAGCTCCTATGATAAGGGACGTAATCTTAAAGCCAAGCACATACACCATGATAAAGACAAGGGGTGGCGCCAGATTTAAAATTGGAGCAAAGTTCAGACCCAACTCTCCTAAGACTTGAAGCATATCGGCATGCCTCTGGAGAATACCAGCCACGAAAGCCTGAGCGAACCAGAGTGCAAGCATCGCTGGGAGTAAAGGGAAAAAGACGGAGGTTACACCGCCTATCTTTGATTCCTGGAACAGCCATGAAATGCCAATCCTGGTCTTTTCAAGGTCGTGTATTTTAAGTCTCTGTGTTTCTATATTTCTTGAACGCTCAGATTCTGAGATGGACTCGAGCTTCTCTTTCAAATATTCAACTTCTTTTTTAAGTGCTGCTACTTCATCCTCAGCCCTGATATTATTTGTCATTTCGAGTTCGGCACCTTTATCATTCAGGCAATATCTCTTTGGTGAACGATGTAATGCGGTCTATTATAGTAACGACGCTATCTATGAGGCTATTAAGAAACCCAATCAATCGCTCAATCCTGGACATCATCGCCTCAAAGTCACCAATAGCAGTGGAATTTATACCGGATGCGTTTTTAGCCCGTTCATACTCTTCTTGTGATTGATTGAGCATTTCTTCCGATTGTGATGTCATCTTTTTTAGCTGTTCTTTCGCATCGTCAAGACCCTTATTGAGGGGATAATCGGGCTCAACCAGTGCAGAAACAAGTAAACACGCCAAAAACACCATGAGGATGATATCCAGCACCAGCATGTTTCGCATCTTCGCACTCATCTCGGATTTCGCTTATTTCTTATTTCTTATGGCTTAAATTCCAGATATAAGTATATAAAAAGCCCGATTATTGATAAAGAAATTGCAAATATTTGATAAAAAAGTTTATTATTACGGAACATTTAAAAGCATAGATTGACAATTAAAATATGATAGTATGAAAACAAAAAGGAGGTGAAGAAGAAAATGGACTGCCCATATCTGGACAACTGCCCTATATTTGCCAAATTCAGGAGTGAGGGAATGGCAAATATATGGATTAATGGCTACTGCAAGAAAGACGGAGGCAGAAATTGTGAGAGGAAGAAACTGAGAGATGCGGGGAAGGAAGTTCCCATAACACTGCTGCCAAACGGCAAACATCTGGCAAGCCTGGCGAAATAAAAATAAGAGAAGAGGTGGGCAGAGGTCTATGTCTTATCCTCTGCCTCTTACTTTTTTGTTTTTAACATGATGCTAAAAATAAGCTATAAGCCAAGATATACGTCTGAGAATCCGGAGAAATTCGGCGGAACCTATATCCTGCATGCTAAACGAGGAGGAGCCTGGAGGCAGGTAGGGCATATTGATGCTGAATTTGTGCATGAAGATAAAAGATACTATAACGGATTGGTGCCCAGGAAGACCATCAGGATTATCTATATCGTTATTGATGATGATTTTCGGGGTATGGGATACGGGAGGAAGCTGGTTGAATACGTGGAAAGCGAAGGCAGACGTTACGGAATGAAAAGGTCTTATGCAAACAACGTTATGCAGCAATCAGTGGGCTTCTGGAGGAGGATGGGATATGAAGAGTTGATAAGAGAGAGGAGGATATGGATAAAAAAGCTGCGCTGAGAGGAGTAAGGTGAAGAGGTGAATGAATGGCATTCACATTTTTCTTCCGGGATAGGGACACATTGGATTTGGTTTGTGAACTCATATTACCGAAGTTACGTGGCAAGAGATATATCAATATATGGGATGCCGGTTGCGCTGATGGACGCGAGACATACACGATAGCGATTATGCTCAGAGAGAGGATGGGCAGTTTCGGGTTCAGGAATGTGCGGATATACGCAACGGACATTGACGAGTCGGGCGATTTTGGTGACGTGATAAATAAGGGGATATATCCCAAGGACGCGATTAAGCGTGTAGATAAGCGGATATTTGAGAAGTATTTTCTGCCGGTAAGCGAGGATTTGTGTAGAGTAAAAGAAGAGATAAGGAAGCGAGTGCGTTATCAGAGGCACAACCTGTTAACTTATGAACCAATAAGGGAAGGATTCAGTCTGATAATATGCAAGAATGTTCTATTGCATTTCAAAGTAGAAGAAAGGGTTGAGGTGATAAAAATGTTTCACAAATCTCTGGCTGACCCCGGGTTCCTCGTGATGGAGCAAACGCAGAAGTTGCCTGACGAGGTCAGTGACCTTTTCACGCCGATAACAAGAAAAGGGCAGTTATTCCAGAAGTTGTAGTAAAACGATATAGAGATTGAGGAATTATCCAGGATGCCGGGATAAAAAGTATATTCTATAAAAATTTAACTTTATATGAAGT
>JAGGRS010000140.1 GCA_021159475.1 Candidatus Methanophagales archaeon | reverse complement strand
ATCTCTGGCTCTTATACCTTATTTGTGCCCGCATTGCTCGCTATCATACCCGCATATTCACTCGTTGGACGAAGGACGATTTATCCGGGTCAATACGAAACAAGGAAGGAATCACCAGCGCACAAACGAGAACTTATGATTGACCTGCTTGAGGGTATAAGGGTGAAGGATGCATATACGAAGGAAGTGCTCACGATTCCGGGCGATATGACGGTGAAAGAGGCACTTTACTTCGCGGAGAAGACAGGGCACATAGCTTACCCCGTTGTGGATAGGGATGGTAAACTGATAGGGATAACGACGATAATGGAGCTGGAAGAGGAGAGGGAGAGCGGCGCAGTATATAAGAGGGTGAGCCAGATGTGCACAAAGGACGTGATAGTGGCGTATCCACAGGAATATCTGGAAGATGTGCTTTATAAGATGGATAAATATAATATTGGGCGGCTGCCGGTGGTGATGCCTGGAAATGGAGATAGAGAAGGAGGTGGGAGGGGCAAGAAGTTGATAGGAATAATAAGCAGGTCGGATATAGTGAGGGAGCACTGCCGCAGAAGGTCGCTATTCAAGGGTATGCAGGAATGATGAATAGAACCTCAAGGAGGAAGATAGAGCAACTGCGTATATGCATGGAGCAGGATGTAGAAGTGGGTGCAAATGGCTTTGCTGACGTCAAGCTCGTTCATGTCGCATTGCCGGAGATAGCGAAGGATGAGATAGAACTGAAGACCGATTTCTTAGGGTTCTCTTTCAATTTACCCATAATGATTGCCTCAATGACCGGCGGGCATCCAGAGACGAAGCGGATAAACGAAGTGCTTGCAGAGGCTGCTGAGCAGCTCGGTATAGGTATGGGTGTTGGTTCACAGCGAGCGGCACTGGAGGGCACTGAGCATGAGGATTCCTTCCGCGTGGTTCGCGATGTTGCACCCGATTCTTTCATCTATGCGAATCTGGGCGCCCCGCAGTTGCTGGAATACGGCGTTGAGGGCGTTAAGAGGGTGATAGAGATGATAGACGCCGATGCCGTGGCGATACACCTGAACTTCTTGCAGGAAGCGATTCAGCCTGAGGGTAATGTAGATGCGAGAGGCTGTCTGGATGCGATAAGGGAGGTATGTAGTGCGATAAAGAAGCCAGTGATAGTGAAGGAGACGGGTGCGGGGATAAGCTACCGCGTAGCACGTAAGTTAGTGGATGCGGGCGTTGCCGCGATAGATGTTGGCGGCTTTGGCGGCACCAGCCTGGCTGCCGCTGAGATATACAGGGCGAAAGCGGAGGGAGACGAGCTCTCGGAGCATCTGGGACAGCTCTTCGGCTACGATTGGGGTATCACAACGGTCGAGAGTATCGTGGAGTGCAGTGGTCTGGGGATACCGGTGATTGCCACTGGCGGTATCAGGAATGGTATAGACGTTGCAAAGAGCATAGCTCTCGGTGCTGATATGTGCAGTGCGGCACTACCGTTTCTGAAGATAGCGATGCACAACTTAAATGCGGATGGAGTAATAGCGAAGATAGAGGAGATGGGTGAGGAGTTGAAGGCTGCTATGTTCTTAACCGGGTGTGAGACCGTGGAGGATTTGAAGGCTGCCGAACTGGTTGTAACGGGCGCAACGAGGGAGATAATGGACCAGAGGGGCTTTCTTGAGCGGCTAAGACAGAATAAGAATAAGATTGAGCGAATGAGAAAGGGGTGATGGAAGAGATACTGAAGCGAGTGGCGGCGGGGGAGATAAGTATAGAGGCGGCATTGAGGGCACTGAAACTGGAGGGTATAACAAAGCTGGGGGATTTTGCCAGGGTAGATACCGATAGAGCACGCAGAACCGGCATTCCGGAGATAATCCTCGCTGAGGGTAAGAGGAGTAACGAAGTGATTGAGATTGCCACCACACTCGCGAAGGAGCAGGGTTTCGCATTGATAAGTCGCGTGCTGGATGATGATATTGCGGATGAGATAGCGACGCAATTGAGGAAGGAGGGGTTTATAGTTGAGCATAACGAATTAGCGAGGGCGATGCTGGTGAAGAGAGCGGGCTATGAGTTCCCTAAGCGGGGCGGAATAGGTCTTATCGCGGCGGGCACGGCTGATATACCGGTCGCGGAGGAGGCGAGGATGGTTGCTGAAGCCTGTGGTTGCGAGGTGCTGAAGGCATACGATGTGGGTATTGCGGGCATACACAGGTTGAGAGAGCCACTTGAGCAGTTCATTGAGGCGAATGTAGCAGTGATAATCGTGGTTGCCGGTATGGATGGCGCACTGCCATCGGTGGTGGCGAGCCTTGTGGATGTGCCCGTGATAGGAGTGCCAACATCTGTTGGCTATGGTCTCGGTGGTAAGGGTGTTGCTGCGCTTCTATCCATGTTACAGAGTTGCTCGCCCGGATTGGCGGTGGTCAATATAGACAATGGCGTAGGTGCTGCGACCATAGCGGCGAAATGCGTGATGAGCAGTTACAGGAAGAAGAGTGAGATGTGAGTTCATCAGGAATCGTCGAGATTATCCCCCGGCAAATTTCTTCGTCTCCTCTATCTTACTCTTTATCCTATCCTCATCCCAGCCATCCAGCTCATCAAAATCTATTTCCTCATCCCTCGTTGGTGGGTTCACTATCCTGTTCCATCTAACGATAAGGTTCTCGGGTTGAAATCGCTTGATTTCCTCTACTAATGCAGTTCTCACCAGAGCTCTTGAATTCCCGG
>JAGGRS010000030.1 GCA_021159475.1 Candidatus Methanophagales archaeon | reverse complement strand
GTACTGGAGGAGATTATCAGTTCCACACAGTCCGGGATACAGGAATAAAAATGAGCACTGAACGAAAAGCCCCGTATAAGGAATATTTACAATCGTGCGAAGGATTTGGTATAGCCCGGGAAGTGCCGAGATGCATATCGGCATGTCCTGCTGGCTGTGATGTTCGGGGCTATTTGAGACTGGTTGAGGAAGGCAGGTACAGGGAAGCCTACCAGCTTATAATGGAGACGATACCTTTACCTGCATCTATCGGGCGAATCTGTCATCATCCATGCGAATTGAGATGCCGGCGAGCCTTCTTTGACGACCCCGTTGCCATCGCGGCAGTCAAGCGATTTGTGGGTGATTATGGTATACAAAAGACAGAGACAAAAGCAAGGACAGAGAGCAAAACCAAAAGAGTGGCAATCATCGGTGCTGGACCCGCGGGTCTGACAACCGCTTTACGACTGGCGAGTAAAGGTTATGCAGTGAAGGTGTATGAGCGATTGCCCTCTGAAGGTGGCATGCTCCTCGCCGGTATTCCCCCATACCGGTTGCCGAAGGGGGTATTGAAAGAAGAGATAGACCTTATCAAGCGCTCCGGAGTGGAGATAGAAGCGGGTAAGGAGATAGATAAGAGCGAGTTTGAGCGGCTGCGTCGGGAGTATGACGCTATCTTCATCGCCGTTGGTATGCAAGAGAGCAGGCGACTGGGGATAGAAGGTGAGGACCTGGAAGGTGTTGTGGGCGGTGTTGAGTTCCTTCGTGAGTTCAATCTCAGGCATGCACAGGGCAGTAATATGAAAGAGGTGGAGATGGTGGCGGGGCATAAAATAGCGGTGATAGGCGGTGGTAATGTGGCTATGGACGTTGCAAGATGCCTGATTCGGCTGGGTTCGGATGTAACGGTTATATACCGGAGGTCGCGAGATGAGATGCCTGCGAGTGTGGAAGAGGTGAGAGAAGCGGAAGAGGAGGGAGTGAAATTCTTATTCCTGGCTAACCCTGTAAGAATTCTTGGTTCGTCAAGAGTGGAGAGACTGGAGCTTATCAGGATGAAGTTAGGAGCTCCGGATGAGTCCGGCAGGAGACGGGCAGTGCCCATAAAAGGCTCCAGGTTCTCAATGGCTGTGGATATGGTGATACCGGCAATAGGGCAGGCAACGAATCTTCAGTTCCTCGAAGGTAGTGGTGTGGAGACGGTGCATGGGCTGATAAAGGTGGATGAGTTCTGTTGCACCACGGTGGAGGGTATATTTGCGGGTGGCGATTGTGTTCACGGTGCTGCGTTCGCAGTTGATGCTATTGCCGATGGTAATGTCGCTGCGGACTCAATAGACCGCTTTCTGAGTGGCGTTGAGATGGGAGCGCAGTCAAAGTCAGAGCCACGTGCGACTGCAGAGCTGGCAGAAGAAGAGGCATATATAAGGGAGGAACTGAGGAATGAGGAGGAGCTGGGCTTGATAGCCAGAGCCAGGCGATGCGAAATGCCCGAGATAGATATAGAAGTGCGTAAAACCAGTTTCAAGGAGGTGAAAACAGGTTTAGCGGAGGAAGCGGTAGTGGCGGAATCGGGTAGATGCATGAGGTGCAGAGGCTGTTTACTGACTGATTCGGGCTTGAAAGCCGAGATAGCTGATGCGGATGCATTCATAGCGAGGCTGACATACGTTACGGGCGTGAACAGATGTGCGGAATGTGGCGAATGCACTGCTTCCTGCCCCGTTGCCGCGATAGACCAGGACTTCTCGCCACGAAGACTCGCCGGTATGGCGATGCTGGAGGATGCTGATAAACTCGCATTGAGTGAGGAGATATGGTCATGCATCACCTGTGGTATCTGCAACGCTATATGCCCGTATGGCGTGGATTTCCTGAGGTTTATTCAGGGTGTGAGGACTTTGGCAGTGAGCAGGGGCAATGTGCCACATTACAGTGAGCGGGGGCGGCTGGCAGTGGAGGAGATAAGTAACACGGATAGGCTGAGATGGCTTGACGGTGTGGAGGGACTGAAAGTGGGAGATAGGGGAGATGTTTACTACTTCTCCGGCTGTCTCTCTTTTCTCGACCGCGTATACCACGACCGAGCCAATTTGAGGCTGCTTGATATCGCACGCAGTGCTGTGAAGATACTCAATTCGATAGGGATTGTGCCCGCAGTGAGCAGTGAGGAGAGGTGTTGCGGGCACGACCTGCTCTGGCTGGGTGATGAAGAGGGGTTCAAGGCACTGATGCGGGCAAATATAGAGCTGATAAGGTCGAGCGGTGCGAAAATTGTGGTCTTCACGTGCGCTGAATGCCTCAGAACTTTTGATATTGACTATCGGCGATTTTATGGTGAGCTGGGGTTTGAGGTCATGCATATCACTGAGTTTTTAAAGGATAAGCACCTCAACTTGAATACATCGGCTGAGGAGCTCATCACCACATATCACGACCCCTGCCGGTTGAGGCATCTGGGGCTATATGATGCGCCGAGGGCGATTTTGGCACGTATCCCCGGTGTTAAGCAGGAGGAGATGACACATAACAGAGAACACACACTCTGCTGTGGTGTGAGTGGCTTTTTGAGCTGCAGTCCGATAGCAAGGGCGATGCAGATGTCAAGGTTAGCCGAAGCCGAAGCAACAGGGGCATCAAAGCTCGTTGTTACATGCCCTAAGTGCTGGATACATCTCGACTGCGCACTGGAGAGCCTGAAAATGGGAAGGAGGATAGAGATAGAGGACCTGACAACTCTGCTCGCAGCTCGACTCAAGT
>JAGGRS010000147.1 GCA_021159475.1 Candidatus Methanophagales archaeon | reverse complement strand
TAAACCCTTACAGGGTTTTCGGGGTCAACGGGGCGGAGCCCCGTTACAGATAAAAAGAACAGTGTCAGGATGGCTTCAACACTGCCCGCCAATTCACCAAATGCCTGCTCCGTCTTCTTCACCATATCGGCAATGAAAGGAGCTAAAAGCCACCCTCCGGCATAATTAACGTGAACCGATCGCTTTTCCTTTTCCCTAACCAGCTTGTACAGGTCAGAGAGGTCATATTCCTCCAATTCGCGCTCTATCGTCTTCACTGAGACCTCAAGCTTGTATTCTTCCTTGAGGAATGCCGCTACGTCTTCGAGCGTCGAGCGGGGGTGATCCATGATATACTTCACTATCCGCCCGAATATTCGCTTTTTTATCTTCTTCTTTCAAAGTTGATGGACCGCTAATGTGAGGGTAAGTTCTCTATCTCTTAAATTCCTGAGTTAAAACCGGAAATGAATTTTGTCCGGGGTTTTTGGGATTGAAACAATTGATGGATAGAACTACACCTAGACAAATTGAAACGTTCATTAAAGATTTCGGTTTATCTTTCTTCAGAGCAGGGAATGAAGCCAGTAATAATAAGTTTTATACTGTCATTTTAACAACTCATCAGCAGTCGGCACAAAAAATCAGTCAAGCATGGACTGTAGCCGGACTATCATTATCCATTAGTACTAGGGGGACATGCGTCACTCCTTACACGAAAACCTGATTTAGAACAAGCAATGGATATTGTCATTCAGCATATAAAATATTTTAGAGTGCCTTCCTACACTCCTCCGAATGAATTTTATCCATTTACAAAGGATGCCATTGAAACTGTAATCAAAGAATGTGATTTTCATCCCCGCCGTTTCTTGTCCCGTTTAAATAGGATAGTCGTAGAAAGTGTGAGACAAGGTGTAAAGGAAATTAATACAGAATTTGTAAAAAAAGTTCCCGAAGTAGAGGAGGAAGAATCTCCACCAGGTATAGAGGAGATTTAAATATGAAACTGTTATATCTTTAACATAAAGGAGGCGAAAATATGGAAGCGAAACTCAGGCGTGCTGATATCGTGATAATAGCCTCGGCTCATAATCCGAGCATAATAGCTCCACAATGGCTTAAAGATAACTCCTTAATAAGTGAAGAACCTAGACATTTTGTACATACTCCAGATTTTTCCTTATTTGAGTCAGAGTCTTTTTCATTGGTGGTTGATCATCAACGGCTACAAATCATAGCTAAAAAGCAAGATAGGGGGTCATTGAGGTCTCTGGCAGGTATCGCCAGTAACTATGTAAAAATATTGCCCCATATTCCATATAGGGCAGTTGGGTTAAACTTTGTATGGAGTATCGAGATTGATGAGGGAGAGAGGCTTCCAAAAATTGTGCTTAACATAAACAAAAGTGATTTAATGTCGGTTTTCGAAAGTCATGAGGTTGATTATGGAGGCATCATTTACGCAAGAAAAGAGCCCTATATGCTTAAGCTTGTTATCGAACCGCAGGGGAAAAATACCATTGTTCACAATTTCAATTACCATCATGAACTTAGAGGTATATCTGTGGAAGATATAATAAGGTTGATGGACAGTTTTTTGACCAGATATGAAGATTCGTCAAGAATTGTTAAAGGTCTTTATTGGAGGGGAGAGAAATGATTACTGCACACCACATAAGTACTGAAAGCTCAGAACTACCTATAGAAGAGATGATAAAGGAAAAGGAAGATTTAGAGCAGGTTAGTTTTGTGGAACATTTAAAAACCTCTTCAGAGTTTCAATCTCCTACTATAGCACCAAAGATCGGCTTAGCTCATCATCCTCTTTTTCATAGGATTTCTCAAAGGCTAGCAAGTGGAGAAGAAATAGAACAGCTTTCCCATATCAAGTTCAAAGAGATCCTCGATTCAATGGAAAAAATTAGTAGGTTAGAAACTTTATCAAGTTACCCCACTTTAGAGTTAGAAGCTTTAGAGCAGCTCTACATTTTCCGGAGACGATCTGAAGTTATAAAGTTTCTTGTGGACAATTCTTTTCTTTTTCTACCCATTCAGGAAGCATATGAACAAATTAGAAATCATTTTGGGAGCTCGGCGCAGCAGGTTGTCCTTGAGGTCGTTACCGATCCCGAGGTTGCAGGAGATCAGGAGTTAGTAATTTTTATTCGCACAAACCTTTCACCGGACGAAGCTTACAAAAAGCTTAAACAGCTTGATGAAGAATGGTGGTTAGATGCTCCCGCTAATGTTCGGAAAAAACTATGTATTGATGTGGAATTCGAATGACTTTTGATTGGTCAGAATATTTGAAACTGGCGCAAGAGCTTGCTGGGCAGACTGTAAGTCCAGCGAATGAAGAGGCTAAGTTGCGTTCTTCTGTTAGCAGGGCATACTACGCTGCCTTCTGCAAGGCGCGAAATTACTTGCGTGATATTGAAGGACGTTCAATTCCATCAACTCCAGAAGCTCATAGATATGTTCGTGATAAATTCAAGAATAGCCCTGACAGGTTACGAAGAAAGATAGGTGATGGTCTGGATCGGCTAAGAATACGCAGAAACAGAGTGGATTATGAAGATTCAGTAACTGGACTACCATCAATGGCGACAATGTCTTTAAAACTAACTCAAGATATTATCTCTATGCTATGCATTCTTTAATTCTAAAAATACGCCATAGAAATGGGGTACACTCCCAAAAGTAGACACCAAGTTAAGGAATAAGAAAAAAATGAGAAAGGGGGTGCAAGATGAAAAGAAGGAGAAC
>JAGGRS010000195.1 GCA_021159475.1 Candidatus Methanophagales archaeon | reverse complement strand
AATCCGGGTTGGGACAAAAGTCGCCAGTTGAGTAACAACCATGATAGGAGTTGACGCTTATTTCGGGATCGGGATGGCGAGGATGACGAAGTTGAGTAACAACCATGATAGGAGTTGACCCATTATTCGTTGCAAAAACCCAGTCAAAACCCTTATAGTCGTTGAGTAACAACCATGATAGGAGTTGTAAAAGCCTCAAGATAGACCACCAGCAATGCGGTTGAGTACCAACGATGATATAAGTCGGCAAAGAATTCGACATGAATTGCTGCATGTTCTGCTCAGGGATGAGTTGCCAGCAAAAAAGACCATCACCCTGCGTATTTGCCATGCTAATACGCTTCAGCCAGTCGTGTAGCAACAAACTTGAGGAGGAGAGCGAGACTCGGAGACGGGATGATATTATGGGGTCGGTTGAGCAACAACTATGATAGGAGTTGACCTTCTGAAACGTTTCCCAGTCGCTCAACCAGTTCAAAGTTGAGCAACAACTATGATAAGAGTTGACTTTCTATTCTTAACAGGCCACCCAAATAGTTATAGGCGTTGAGCAACAACTATGATAAGAGTTGACTGTTGTCCCAGCTCTGCTTTCGTTTTGAATGTGATCTCAGGGTTGAGTAACAACTATGATAAGAGTTGACCTTTTAGCCATGCCTCTCGTATAACGCTATGCCCAGTTGAGTAACAACTATGATAAGAGTTGGCTAAGTAGTTTGCCGATAATAGATTGTTATCCTCAGGTTGAGTACCAATGATGATACGAGTTTACTCTTTTACAAAAGACCACATCTCGTCTATCTGAACCATGTTGAAATCGCTTTTATAAGATAGTAAAATAAAAACCAAACCAATAAATATGAGGTAGAGAAAAATGGATAACGAATATGTGAGATATAGATTGGAGATGAAAACGCTCTCTACGGTCATAAGTGGAGAGATAAAGGAAGAAGAGCGGCGCAGGAAGGAGAGAGCGGGCGTGCATTTGCCATGCCGAATAACCGCAGACGGCAGAGTCGCAGTGCCTATCTATGGCGCATTGAGGGGGTATGCCGAGATTGCACTCCGGGCAAGTGGAGAGGATGTTTGTGATACCGGTGGCAAGGGGACAAAGGGCTGTGGAAGATGTGTGCTCTGTGACCTATACGGCTCCTTAGGTAGGCGAGGACGAGCAATAATAGACGATATGCGCTCAGTAGAGAACTATGATAAAGTGGTCAAGAAAGTGACGCATATAAAACTGAACAGGGAGGAAGGGAGTGTATCCGACGCTTTGGGTGCCGAAGAGATACAGGAAGGCACGGTATTTACAGGTAATATCGTGGTTCTCAATCCGAAGGAGCGTGACACCGAGCTGATAAATACGGGTATAGAAGGGATAAATGAGTTCGGGCTCGGTGGCTGGCTCACAAGGGGCAGAGGGCGTGTGGAGTTGAAGATAGCGAGTGTGGAGAAGAGGTCGTGGGATGCTCTGGTAAAGGAAGCGAGGGAAAAGGCGAGAGAGCTGCTGGGGAATAAATAAAATACTCGTGTGATGAGTCCGTCCAGATGAGTAGTGAGAACATAGCGGTGGAAGTAACGGGTAAATTAGTGACTCAGAACGAAGTGACATTATCCACCGGCGAGTTTGATAGAAGAGCTCATGCGATGAGAAGCTATGGTTATCCGCCGGGGCAGGCTATCAGAGGCGCATTCGGGTATTTGTTTCTCGCAGCGGGTTTACCCATAATAAAGACGTATGAAGTGAATGCGGAGCCCGTGCTGTATTTCAAGGATGCACTGCCATATCATCACCGCGATGGCGGTATTCTATACCCTGTAATTACGCCGGAGAAATACGTGAACTATCAATGCCAGGAATGCAAAGAGGTTCTCAGGTATCCTTCCTTCAAATCCGTGATTACGAAAACGAGACTGGATAGGGATAAAGGCGTGGTTTCTATGATGTGGCGCCAGGAAGGGATAACGAAGAGCGCGCAATTCCGGTTCAAAGTGATAGTGAAGCTGAAAAGAGACGGGGAAGAGAACCTTGCTGCCTTGATGGCGGTGTTGAAGTTCGTGGAGGAGAATGGGCTCGCAATAGGGAAGCGGTCAATGAAAGGCAGTGGCAGGTTGCAGCTGGAGAATCTATCGTATAAGCTGATAACGAGGGACGATATAGAGGATAGAGCTGCGGAACTGCGTGATAAAGAAGTGATAAAGGTCAGGTTGCTTTCAGAAGCGATAGTGCGCGAGAAGGGAACGAATCTTACCATAATCAGGGGCAAGAATTTCCTGTGGAGTGTGAAGAATGCGGCGAAGAATTTCAATTACGATTATAAAAACTTCTCCGCAGAAGTAAAACTCATAGACTACGTTACGACCAGACCATATCCCGTTGGCTTTCTCGACGTCAAACTCGCCGGTGGGCGACCGGAGATAGCGATACCTAAAGGCTCTACATTCACTTATAAAGTGGAGCGCGGTGCGCCAGCGGAGTTTTATACCGCACTGGCATTGCTCGAGCGGTGTCATGGCATAGGTAATCGCGCTTCTTCGGGTAAGGGCGAGATAATTGTGGAATGAATGATGGATGAGACAAAATAGCAGCTTTGATATGAGTTAGCCTGTAAAATCCACGGTCAATCTTGGAGTGACGTAACAACTATAATGAGTTGACACTGACACCTTTGCACGTCTGCATGCCTCAGAGACATTCCCTCACATGGAAGGTGGGGCATATAAGCACTCTGTATCAAATTCTACACGCATATTATGCGGGGGGCGTGATTTGAACACGCGCACTCCTACGAGACAGGGTCCTAAGCCCTGCGCCTTTTCCTTACTCAGCAACCCCCGC
>JAGGRS010000236.1 GCA_021159475.1 Candidatus Methanophagales archaeon | reverse complement strand
ATCTCCAGTAACTAACCGCAAAAACTCAACTCAATTCGATGGTCGCAGCACTTGGATCCAAGCCTTTCCATATTATCTTGAATCCAAGTTTATTCAGCACTTCATCGGGATTCGACAACCCAGCCTCCTCAATGGTCTTCCTCGCTTCACCGTAGTAATTCAATTTTAAAAGACTCTCCTTAAGTTTGCTCAATATCTCCTTTCTAACAACTACTTCCTTAAACACGACATAATCGGGATTATTCAGGCACTCTCTTATAGCTTCTCTGCTGACATCATACCTCTTGGCAATATCCCCGATGGAAATTATATCACCTTCAAGTTCTATCTCCCTCCCCTTTAACCCCTTTATCTGCCTCTCTATCTCCTTCTCCTCAACACCTCTTAAATACCTGACCACCTCACCAATGGGAACATCCCTATTAAATAGGATTACATGATTCAGACCCAGATCAAAATTCGGATTCAAATTAAAACAGGCAAGATTCTTATCAGCCGCCACCAGGATATCAAAAGGGAAAGCCCTGAGTTTTGATAATTTCCTTTTAATATAATCTTCTGTCCAAAACCCCACAATCTCAAAATAAGTCTCGATATTCAGCTCTTTATGTTTAAATTTGAAATCCGGTATAAAAACACCTTTTGAGGTAAAAATTGCTTCGGGCTCTCTTATCAAATCCCAGCCCTTTGATGCCGGTGATGATAAGAACTTATTATAAAACCTTTCCTCAACGCCGCTATCAAACAAAATTTTATCTTCCCTCTCTTTGCTCATTAACAAACCTCTGCTCCCGCTGTCCATTATAAAATGATAGATTCGAGGTGCATTCATACGCCTGATAACAATCTCGGCATCCATGCACCATTCATCGCAATTGACTATTATCGGGAGCAACTTCGCTAAGGAAGTGCCATACTTCTCATTCATCTTTAGTAGAGATGACGCACCTTCAATCCTGACCTTTTCCCCTTCCGGCATATACATCAAGCCAAGATACTTTATTGTCCTAAAAACCTCTTTATAATTCCCTTTAAATGAAACAGTCATACCAATAGACTTAAACAGAAGGGTCTGGGCAAGGGAGAGGTTATACAGCTTTAACAACTCCTCCGGGTTTAAGGGTTCAAATTTCTCTAACACAACCTCCGAGTCCTGATCAGCCCATAAAGAATCCTCTAAATCGGGGATGGAGATGTTCAACCTTTTTGCAGCATTTTCTATGACCCTCCTCCTCTCCCTTTCATTTGTAATCCTTTTATTGCTCGCCTCTTCAAAGACAGCTCTTCTCGCCAAAATGGGCTCAATCACAAATCTCGATTCAAATACGCATCTCCTCTCCAGGAGTGTTCTCAGCCCTCTTACAAGTTTAAAATTCAATCCTTCTTCAAATTCCTCAAATATTTCATCTAACTCGCTCTTCTTCTTGCCCACAAAATTTCGGTAGACCCCGATGATATCCTCCGCCAATTCCAGATGTTCCTCATCAATTTGAACAAAATCTGGATATATCCTGTCCTTTTTTGTTTTAGTTACGAGCAGTTCGCCCGGTAACATTTTTGCTCTTACGCCTCCTCGATATTCCAATCTCTGTCGTTTGTTTTGAGACGATCTCATAAAGAATAGCGAGTTTTCCTTCCTTCTTTCTTAATATCCTCCCCAATCTTTGTTTATATTCCCTTTTACTTCCACTTCCGCTTAATATAACACCAACAGAGGCTTCTGGGACATCAATACCTTCTTCTAAAACCTTTGAAGTCACTATTATCTTGTATTTACCGTTTCTAAAGTTATCTAAAATCTCGGTCCTTTCCGCCTTTTGAGTGGTATGAGTGATTGCCGGTATAAGGAACTCCTTTGAGATTGTATGAACTAAAGAATTATGCTCGGTAAATATTATTATTCTCTCTCCAAAATGCCTCTCCAGGATTTCAGAGAGGGCATTCAATTTTGATTTCGAGTTTAAGGCTATTCTCCTCGCCTTGTTCCTCGCCAGCAAAGCCTCTCTTGCCCTTGGATTGCGACCACTTCTCATAACCAGCAGATGAAAATCTCTCGGTGATTTCAGGATTATTTTTTCTTCTTTCAAAAATTCTGTGAATATGCGGTGATATTTTTCGTATTCCCCCCTCTCTTCCTCGGTTAAATCGGTAATGATTTTTCTTGTTTCGTATTCTGCCAAATGCTTCCCTTCTAACTCCTCTATACCTATCTCGTAAACCTTGCCGCCGATCAGTCGTTCAAGCTCTTTGTGGAGACCATCCTCCCTTTCATAGGTGGCTGTTAATCCCAACCTGTAAGGTGCGGCAAACATCTCGGCTATATTTGCATATCTTGGGGATGGTAAATGATGAACCTCATCAAAAATCATGAAAAGGAACTTGTTTCCAAGTTCCTCAGCCCTCAAATAGGCAGTATCATAGGTTGATACCGTTATTGGCTTTAATATGTGTCCTTCACCGGTGTAGGCGCCCACTTCAATCCCGAATTTATTTTCCAATTCCCTCTTCCATTGCTGGACCAATTCCAGAGTCGGCACCACCACAAGGGTTGGAACATTGAGTATTGAGATTGCTTTTAGCCCTATTATCGTTTTACCGGCACCGGTAGGTAAAACCAGAGCACCATTTCTCGTTCGCAGCCATTTATTTAATGCTTCTTCTTGATAATCATGCAGAATTAAATCACAGGTTAAATTCTGCATAGGCATTAAATCCAGGACATCGTCCTCATAATCGAGATTGGAAAGTTTTAGATAGTTGATTAAATCCTTATAGAAGATTGGCAGGCATCTATAACACTGTGATCTGCTATCCCAGACGGTATTAGGGAGTTTAAAATTGCTT
>JAGGRS010000246.1 GCA_021159475.1 Candidatus Methanophagales archaeon | reverse complement strand
AAAAAGTTTCAAAACGCTTCGCAGTTGATGATATAAATATAAGAATCCCATGCATTTTCTTCTTCTCTTCGCAGTTCAGTGATCTCCATTTTTGATTAACAATCTTCGCTCATCCCCGCATTTCATCGTAATGCTAAAATAAAAGCATCATGTGAACATCCGTCATTCTGTTCCCGATGGTTTAGAGGGATGAGCATACTTCATTTTTACACTCTCTTGATGATATTCAAGCTTTCGGGTAGTGAGAGGTTCGCAGGAGGTATGGAAACGGCTTTTTCATAGTTCTCAAAGCCGAACTCGAAATCCATCTCCGTGGTTCCATTGGCGGTCTCATGAGTGGCATGTGCTTCCGTTTTCAGGGGGATATAATCAGATGTAGAAATCCAGGTTCTAAATGTCGCCTCGCGGGCAAATGTTATTACGGGATAAGAGAATTTGTATGAGACGACGTATGCTTCCACGGGGATGTCTCCCACGTTGATAGTCCGAATACCTTCGTAAGAAGCATTTTCAGCGCGGTCGAAGAGCAGAGCATGGTGCAGGGGGTCTATGACGGGGATGAACACATATCTCATCAGAGAGTGCTGTGGCGTGAATTCGGTAACAGACTCATTGAGAACTACTGGCGAGTAAAGGTAAACTTTATCGTGCGTGTCAAGAATCCATGCATTTCTGAGCGACTGCCGGAGCCTCTCGTGCGCTACTTCTCTCCTCGCATCAGAGCATGCGTATTCGTAGTCTTTGAAGTTCATTTTCATAGCCGTGCATTCACCGTCGCCGGCACCAGCGGTGCGAAGCAGTTCAATCCGCATAGAATAGTTTGAATGTTCGTTTAAGGAAGGTGTATGCAGGGAATTGAAGAAATAAGCATCGGCTTTCATACTATCAAGGTTTTCTACTGCGCGCTTTGAAGAGAGCAGGATTTCATGAGCATCCGGAGTCTGCGCAGGCAGGTGCAGGTATATCATTGTGATGATGCCTGCTGCGAGGAGCACCGCCGCCGCCACAACAGTGGCTATAATGAGGGGCAACTTTTTGTTCATTATACAGGGTATTTGAAAAAGTTCAATAAGAAACTTACTACTGTTTAAAAATTTCTATCAATTGTTTGAAAATATGCCTACAGTTATGCATAGGTTTAAAAAGTCTCATTCACATGTTATATATAGGGAGGGTAAAGGAATGAAAAAGCCAACAGTGGTTGGAGTTGTTATGGCACTCGGTATTGTAGCAGTAATACTGGTATTTTTATTTTTACCTGTCATTTACGCAGAAACGAGTGAATTTCCAGATGCTAATGGTAATGGAATCCCGGATGAAGTGAATATAGACACAGACGGGGATGGACTGCCAGACCTCGTGGAATTTGTAGTAGGCACTGACCCATTCAACGATACGAGCGTTGTTTACATCGAGAACTTAACGGAGTTCACTCAGCAGATACTCGAGAATACGACGATTGAAGCGTTCATTTAGATTTAGAGGAGGTGAATAAAGATGAAAAACGTGGTAAAGCCTTTGTCTATTTTTGTATCTGTGCTGCTCGTGGTGGCGGCGGTGGGTGCAGAAGCGCAGTATGGAGAGTATGTAGAAACGAATGCGAGTGTTAATCCGGGCGTCATTCAGCTTGGTGAGAACACAGAAGTGACAATCGCGCTCACCGGGAACGGGACGCCGGAAATCTATTTCCCGCTTGACGTCGTGCTCGTCATGGACTGTTCAGGCTCGATGAAACGCTATGGAACGATTATTACCAACCTTTCCAATGTAACACTCACCGCCACGAGTTACCAGAAGGTCGGAGAGTTCACAATCACAGAGCCGGAGGATGTAGAGGTCATGCTCCAGACGCTTCCCGGTCGTGGTTACGGCGCTGACGTTTATTACAGCCCATACGACAAATATTGTAGCTACCTGAAAGAGAAAGATACCGGGGCAGAGCAACCCGAGAAGAGCGGATATTCAGTCGTCAGATGGAATAACCTCCAGCCAGGCACCTACGAAGTTTACGCGAAGCTCTGGTATTACCGCTCAGGCTACACGCAGCCACAGAGGTCGTTCTGCGTGGAGCTCCCGCCGACGAGGAGGGAAGGAGCAAAAAGTGCCGCTAATGAGTTCGTTGACCTCCTGAAGGACGATGACAGGGTCGCAGTTGTCAAGTTCCACTCGAATGACTGGAGATATTCTGGCAACTGCAAAGTCATTTGCAACCTCTGGGATGGCAAGAGCGCCGCGAAGAACACGATAAACGGGCTACCGGCAAGCGGAGGGACACCAATGGGTGAGGGTCTCGACAGGGCGCTCGACCACCTCATCGAGAATGGTAGAGATGGTGCCGTTAAGGCGATAATCTTACTGACCGATGGCTGGTGGAATATGGGATGCAGCCCGATAGACCAGGCGCAGAGGGCGGCTAATCACGGGATTCCAATCTATGTTATCGGTTGGGGAGGTGTTAATTACGATGAGTTAACGCAAATTGCAGAGATAACAGGCGGGAAGTGTTATTTCCCGGCAACGGTAGAGGATTTAGAAGAGATTTACGAGGGGCTTGCGAAGGAACTTTCTAATATCACCGCGAAAAACGTTACTTTAAGGGTAGAGTTGAGTGATGTGGTGGAATATGCGGGTAATGCGAGTATTGAACCCGGCGAGGTTAACGGTAAGATTCTGACCTGGGATTTAGGAGAGATCTCAATGGATCAGACAAAGAGTATCTCGTTTGAGGTGCGACCGGCAGTATCAGGGGAAGTGAAACTTAACACTGATAATTCGAGCATTACGTATGAGGATGTGTATGGGCACTTGCACGAGGTTCAACTTCCAGTGCTGAGTGTTAGAGTTACAGAA
>JAGGRS010000074.1 GCA_021159475.1 Candidatus Methanophagales archaeon | reverse complement strand
CTTCTCACCAGCGTTTCAGCCCCAATCCTGCAATTACTGCCTATTTTCACGCCGGGATATATTGAGACATTTATTCCGGTCTTCACATTGTAACCGATTATCGCTCCGAGCTTTCTTCTTCCACTGCCGATTCTCTCACCTTTTATCGTCATCTTCACGGGTCTCTCATCAAACCTCAAATTTGCTATCTTCGTTCCCGCTCCTAAGTTGCATCCCTCCGCGATGACGGAATCTGCAACGTAGTTTAAATGAGGCACGTTGGAGTTATCCATAACAATGCTCCTCTTCGCAACAGAGAACTCGCCAATAACACAATTATTCCCAATCACAGAGCTTTCAATCACGCAATTCTTTATTTCACAATCATTACCTATCACAGCAGGCTTCCTTATCGTTGCATTGCTCCATATCTCCGTATTCTCACCGATGGAATATCCTATCTTATCGAGCATATACATGTTCACATCTATATAGTCCCATGGATAACCTATATCCTTCCAGTAGCCTCCATACGGGATTACTCTAACTCCTTTATCTGCGTTCAGCATCATTATCGCATCTGTAAGTTCGTATTCACCCCTTTCGCTCTCCTTAACACGCTCTACAAACTCAAATATTGAGGCATCCAGATGATAAATTCCCGCATTTACAAAACCTTCTCCACGTTCGCACTTCTCAATTATGCCCTCAAGCCTTCCACGCTCAAATGTAACTTTCCCGTATCTTGAGACATCCTTGAGATGGACAACCGCCATGGAATTCGGCGTCTCAAGTATCTCGCCAATGTTACCATCAAAAAATATATCGCCATAAATCAGGATGAACTCATCATCCACGAAATTTCTCACCGAGTAAAGAGCCGATGCCGTTCCTTTTATCTCCTCATCCCTGTAAAAATTCACATCTTTTATGTGTTTCACCTCTTCACCGAGATAACCAACGACTACCGCAATCTCCTCAACTTCTCCTTTCAACTGTTCTATCTGATACTGTATGAGTGGCTTATTGCATACAGGTAGCATAGCCTTTGGCTTGTAATCAGTCAGAGGTTGGAGTCTTTCACCTTTCCCCGCTGCTAATATCACCGCTTTCATAGCACGGTCACACTTTTTGCGAGATTCCTCGGCTTGTCCGGGTCCAATCCCTTAAGCACAGCGAGCTGGTATGCGAGAATCTGCATCGGTATTATCTGAATAACCGGGTTTAAATCACCGCATTCGGGCACCTTAACCCAGAAATCGAATATATCCGCACTCTCAGAAGATACACCCACTATGAAAGCGCCTCTCGCTTTCGCCTCATTTGTATTTGATAGTATTTTGTTCATGTTCTCCCTCGCAGCAAAGACTATTACCGGTGTATTCTGCTCTATCAGAGCAAGAGGTCCGTGCTTCAGCTCTCCGCCAGTGAAAGCTTCGGCATGTATGTATGAAACTTCTTTTATCTTCAATGCCGCTTCCAGTGCAGTGGCATATTGAAGACCCCTCCCTATGAGGTAAATATGTTCTTTATTCGCGAGAATCTTCGCAAGACTGCATATATGTTCTCTCATCACCCTTGATGTTATATTGTATATGTCCATGTAGAGAGCCTTTAGCCTTGAGATACCCTCGTCGTATCTGCCCGCGAGTGCATACGCAAGCAGGGTCATTAATGCTACCTGTGATGTATATGTCTTCGTTGAGAGAACGCATATTTCGGGTCCGGCATTCATTAGAAAAGAGCAATCGCTCTCCCTCACAAGTGAAGAGCCCACCCTGTTCACGATGCTCACCACTTTGCTCCCTCTGCTCTTCGCAGCTTTCACGGCTTCAAGCACATCCGCCGTCTCTCCTGACTGTGAAACTGCAAAGACGAGCGTATCTTCGGTGAGGAAATGCTCATAATTCTCGAACTCCGATGCTAAGACTACATTCACATGCGTCTTCGCAACCTTTGAGAACAGATAACTCCCTGCCAAGCATGCATGGTAGCTTGAGCCACAGCCAGTAAAGAAGACGCCAAAACCACTCTTTATATCTTCTACTAACTTATATACCTCTTCTCTGTCTTGAGTTATCGCTCCTTGAACTGTTTCGCTCTGCTCAACAATCTCCTTGAGCATGTAATGTTCAAACCCTCCCTTCTTTATCTGCTCATCACTCCAATCGGCGGTGTCAACGGGTCTGTAAACCTCGCCTTCGCCCTCATTCAGGTTATAAATCCTGAATCTTTCTTTATCGGCAACAACAACGTCGTATTCACGTAGATATACAACTTTCGTGGTCCATTCCAAGAATGAAGGTAAGTCCGACGAAAGAAACGTTCCGTGTTCGGAAATTCCAACTACGAGAGGTGAGCCTTTTCTCGCAGCGAGAATCCTCTCTTCACCCTCTTTTATCGCTAAAACGGCATAACTACCCTCAAGCTTTGATATCGCAGCCTTAAATGCCTGCTCAAACGATAAACCCCTTGATATACCTTCCTCTATGAGATGCGCAATCACCTCCGAATCCGTCTCCGACCTGAACTCGTGCCCTGAATCAGACAGACGCTTCTTCAAGTCCTTGTAATTTTCTATTATCCCGTTATGCACAATTGCAATCCTTCCAGTGCAATCGAGGTGAGGATGCGCATTCTCATCTTCAACTTTACCGTGCGTTGCCCATCTTGTATGTGCAATCCCTGCGTTACCTTCAAGACTGAGGAAGTTTATGCGTTCCTTTATCTCCTCTATCTTACCCGCTCCTTTCTTGTATCTCAATTCCTCACCCAGGACCGCCATTCCCGCCGAATCGTAACCCCTGTATTCCAAATTCTTTAACCCTTTCAATAAAATCGGAGATGCCTTCTTCGTGCCTATATACCCGATTATACCACACATCCT
>JAGGRS010000217.1 GCA_021159475.1 Candidatus Methanophagales archaeon | reverse complement strand
ATCCATAAATGTAAATGTATGGGTGTATCATAACATAAGAAAGAATGAGGGAATTTGTATTATATGCGAGGAAAGCGGCTACGAGCACTGACTTCTCATTGGATGATTTACCGGGTAGTGGCGGCAGGATGGACCTGGTTGCAAGATGCGTATGCAATGCGCTGTGGATAAGTCATGATTTGAGGCGGGATGCATGCATCCATGTGGTTGCCTGTGGCGCTCCAAACCCGCCGCTCATAATATCATTCTACGGCAGTTTGCTTCGCGCCGTCTCACCTGATGAGCGTAGTATAGCATCATGGATAAAGAAGGCGCCAGAAGGTAAGAACCCCGGCATTCGCGTGCGTAAACTCAGTTTTCAACATCTGATTGCCGAATTGGCAGCAGATGGCAGGTTCTTTTACATAGTCCATGAGAAGGGCAGGGATATAAGCGAACTGCATCTGAGAGAGGATGCGGTATTTATACTCGGTGACCACCTGGGTCTGCCACTGAAAGAAGAAAAATTCGTCGCCCGCTTCCCGCATGAGAAGCTATCCCTTGGCTCCACTTCTTATCTCGCATCACAGTGTATAACGATACTCAATTATGAGCTGGACAGAGTGAGAATGAGAAAGGAGGGCAATGCTCCGGTCGGGATTTGAACCCGAGTCCCTGGCTCGAAAGGCCAAGATGATTGGCCGAACTACACTACCGGAGCGAATAGCGAAAAAAAGAAAAAAACAAAGCAAAGTTAGCCAAAGAGCGATGCAAGCCCTTCCATACCCGTCTCTTCTGCTTTCTCCTCTTCCTCTTCTTCTTTACCCTTTTCTTCCGCTTCTTTTCTCTTCTCCTCTTCTCCCGCCGCCGGCGCTTCTGCGGGCGCTTGCGCCTGTGCCTGTGCCTGTGGAACCGCTGTTACGGGAGCATAAGCAGGTTGAGCTTGAGATATAACCTCATCTATGTTCACGCCATTGAGCGCAGAGACCAGCCCTTTTATCCTGCCCATGTCCGCTTCAATCCCCGCCGCTTCCATGACCGCACTTATTCGCTCCTCTGTAATCTCCTTGCCCGAGTTATGCAGGAGTAATGCCGCATATATATATTCCATGCCATTCATCACCTCTTCCTTTTTTCTCTCTCATTTATTCTTTATCCTATATATTAATCTATCTTCAATAATAAAAAGGGAGGGAAAATGATAATAAGGCACAGAAGTAACCCGATAATAAAACCAGGAGATGTAAAACCATCAATAGAAGGATACAAAGTGATTGGCTCCTTTAATCCAGGAGCGACGAATTTTGGCGATGAAATCGTCCTTCTGGTGCGTGTGGCGGAGGGGTGCGAACCCAGGAAGGGATATATCCGCACGCCGATATATCGGTTTGATGATAACGGAAAAGGGTATCCAGATATTATGGAATTCGATGTTTCTGACCCTGAAGTCATACCGAAAGACACACGCACTGTTGTATATAAGGGGCGGGAATATCTCACCTCATTGAGTCATATCAGAATAGCCAGGAGTAAGGATGGCATCAACTTCAAAGTTGATGATGCGCCTTTTATTTATCCAGAGAATGAGACGGAGAGATACGGCGTGGAAGATGCACGAATAACGTTTATTGACGGTAAATACTACATCACCTATACTGCGATTTCCGAAGATTCCTGGGCTACTGCTTTAGCGGTTACCGAGGATTTCAGGAGTATCGAGAGGAAAGGGCTTATATTTTATCCTGAGAACAAGGATGTCGCTATTTTCCCTGAGCGGGTTAATGGCATGTATGTCGCGCTCCATCGTCCAAACAATACCCGATTTGGTATGCCTGCTATATGGTACAGCGAATCTCCTGACCTTCTTCACTGGGGGAATCATAAATGCATTGCACGCACAAGAGACAATAAATGGGAGTCACAGCGGATAGGAGCAGGAGCGCCGCCAATAAAGACCCCTGAGGGCTGGCTCGTTATTTACCACGCTAAGGGTGATAACAGCGTATATTCACTGTTTTGCATGCTTCTCGCACTTGACGAGCCTTACCGTGTGATACGAAGGGCATCTGTGCCGCTAATGACACCCACAGAACCTTACGAAACTGCGGGATTCTTCCCGAATGTGATATTCTCAAACGGTATTGCCGAGCGAGATGATAAGATTTATGTGTATTATGGAGCGTCCGATGAGACCACCAATGTGGCTATCACGGATATTGAAAGTCTACTCGAGAGCCTTTAAGAGGATGAAAATAGTAATGGATTTCAGGAAATACGACGGCGTTGTGGGTGGCGTTGAGCAGGGCGTTATAGAGCTAACGAGGTATGTATCAGGGAAAGGACATCATGTGATTATACTCTGCAAAAAACACCGATTTGCCGAGACAGAAGGCATATTTGAAGACTGTCCTAACGTTACTACCATTCCTTTACCGTGCCGTTCGCACTCAATGTCATTGAAGAATGCATGGCTGGATTCCGTTACCATCCAGAACATTGCATCACAGGAAGGCGCAGGTATTATTCATTTCCCTTATAACTGGAGTTTTCCATTCCGTAAGAAGGTGCCGTCCATTCTTACCGTGCATGACGTTATCCCTTTCACGTTCCGAGAAGCGATGGGGTTCTTCAGGAATCATCTGCTATACCGACGTGGTACCCGAGAAGCGTGTCGCCTGAATAATCTGATAACTACGGTGTCTGAATATTCAAAGCATGAGCTTATAACCAAGGTGGGCGTATCTGCAGAGCGGATTAAAGTCATCCCCAATGGCATACGAGAACTAACAGAGCCGGATGAGGAGATAGAAAAGAGCCTCAAAGCACGATTCGATTTAGAACGCGGGTTCATTCTTAACGTTGGTGGAATACACGAGCGGAAGAATATTGTGCGATTGATTCATGCGTTCTCAAAACTGGTAA
>JAGGRS010000037.1 GCA_021159475.1 Candidatus Methanophagales archaeon | reverse complement strand
CAGTCCAGCGGAACACCTCCTCTGGCGGTGAGAACGCCGGGTCTTCCAGCTCACTGCCCTCTATACTCCTGCTCCACATGTTCTCATCCACGCTCCATCTCTTATTCTTATTCTTACCATCGCCGCGCTCAAAGGAGATGCCGTGCTCTGCTGCATATCGCCTCTCCTCCTCACGCGTTAAACTCAGTTCCCGCATCGGTGCAATCACCTCAAGGTCGGTGGTTCTGAAGACCGCATCGAATCTGAGCTGGTCGTTACCTTTGCCGGTACAGCCATGAGCGAGTGCATTCGCGCCTTCTCGCAGGGCTACTTCCACCACATGCCTCGCTATCAGTGGTCTCGCCATCGCAGTCCCAAGGACGTATCCCTCATAGGAGCCGTTCGCCTTGATCAGCGGGAAGATGCAGTTGTGAACGAACTCCTGCTTCGCATCTACCATGACAAAGGAGTCGCTCAGCTTCTCTGCTCGCACTCGCGCTTCCTTCAACTCCTCCTCCGGCTGTCCCACATCCACTGTTACCGCAATCACCTCGTCATACCCGTAATGCTCCCTGAGCAGAGGGATGCAGACGGAGGTATCCAGTCCACCGGAGTATGCCAGCACTACCTTCTTCATTTGCTCACTCTCTTACCACTTAATTACTACTAAACTTATTTATTGTTTGTATTGTATTAGTAAAATGCCCATCCCCTGTGTAGTCCTGAAATTTTTGACTTTATATATATCTCATTCCCGACCACCTCATCATTGAATGCAACACCTAACATTGCCTCTACCGGCAACTTGCAAGCCATCAAAATCGTCTCCGTACCTGTTGTAGCAGTCACCGTTTGTCTGGGGATGCTTTATCCTGGATGTTATCAGCTTTATACCCAGGGATTCAAGGTGACGCTTGAATCCCATTCCTTTTTACTATTCTTTCTGTGAGCTCCGAACCCACTTCCATTGTCAGCTCTTCTAAAAGCATGATGCTCCAGTAATCCTCAACAAGCTTATCTACCAAAGCTATGCTGTTTTCTGTGTTAGCATTCTTGAATTCTCCTGCTGCAAAGATTTTCCTTGAAGCATCATCAGAATAGCACAGAACTTCATCCCATCCTTCTCAAACCAGTCTATATGGGCAGCTGACATCGAATGCTCTCTTTCATACCTTATGTGTGGCTTCCTTCTCCGGTTCTTCCTTTGCCAATCCTTCTTCAAGTTGTGGATGCGGTTGTGGGGGATGTGGATGCCATATACTTGCTCTATTACCTTCTCCAGTCTCCTCGCTCCAATTTCATTTTTGCTTCTCTTACTATCCCCTTCTCCTTTTCGCTTCACTCCTTCACCTTTCTCCCCCCTCTTTCTCATTGGCAAATACTCTCCGTGTGTGAGCCAGTAAGACTTGACTATTGAAACGCTGACCCACATCTCAAACGCTATCTCTCTGTTGCTCTTTCCTCTTCTCTTGTGTCGCACGATGCTTTACCTTCTTCTCTGTTAGTCTGCTGTAACCCATTGGTTGTTTGAAGGTATTTAAAGTCAAATTTTTTGGGACTATACATTCAATTTTATCACATCTTTATTTACCATCATGGAATCACTTCTGACGAATAAATGGAGAGGAAGATAGAGCTACATACACCGCTGGACGAGGCAGCGATAAAGGAATTGAAGTTGCGAGATATCGTATATCTCAGTGGCGAGTTATATACAATGAGGGATAAAGCACACCAGCGGATACTGGATTACCTGCGGGCGGGCAAGCCTATACCAATAGAGCGAGGTGCGGTGATATACCACTGCGGTCCGTTGGTGCGCAATCGCGAGGTGATAGCGGCGGGACCCACAACCAGTGCGAGAATGGAGCCAGCCACGCCAGAACTGATAGAAGCGCTTAAAATACGTGCTATCATAGGGAAAGGAGGTATGGGAATCGCAACACGGGACGCCATGCACGCACACGGATGTGTATATCTCGCAATGACGGGCGGTGCGGCAGTCTTAGCCGCTACGCATATAAAGGATGTTATATCTGTATACTGGACAGACCTCGGGATGGCTGAAGCGGTCTGGCATCTGCACGTGGATGAGTTCGGTCCACTGGTGGTGGGCATAGACGCGAGCGGGAATAGCTTATATGTGTCAAATGAAGGATAACCATACACCTACTCATCACGAAATCCTCTTCAACTTGTCAATTAACTTCTCAATATCCTCTGCTGATACCTCTATCAATTCCACGGCGTTACTTTTGCATAGCAATAGAGAGAGTTGCGGCAAATATTTCAATGACCTCACGAGGACAATATTTGAGCACCACAAATTCCCTATCGAGGAGATGTTCTATATCTTGAAGGAGAGGGACATACGAGGGAGATAAACCACCAGTGCAGACATTTGAAGGGAGAGGGGAAACAAGGTTCTTTGTCAAGAGGAACCTATCAAAAGACGCTTAAAAAGCCTCAGAAGGTGAGGTAAGGGTTAATACCGATGAATATCCGATATACAAGTGCGTAATAGAGGGAAAAACGTTAAAGAGCACAGGTTCGTGAATCATTCGGAAGAATATGCAAAGGGTAATATGCATGTGAATATCCATCGTTCTGTTCCCGATGGTTCAGGGGGATGAACGTATTATATGACAAAGTCAAGATATGTTGATGGAGCATTTATATGTGACTAAAAAAGAACATATCTAATAATAGAGGAACATGAACAGTTGGTGAAGCATTTATGCATAAAAAGAAACTAACTGAAATTGGAGAGTGAGAAAGAGAATGGAGGAGGTGCAAAAAGATGAAAGGGAGGAAAATAGAGGGGATGGGAGTTTCATCCAGAGGGATGTATATGCGCAACATTGCGGATATAACCCCCAAAATGGAAGGATATACGCATTGCAGATATAATACCAAATGGGAGTTATTTACGCAGTAATGCGGATATACCGAAGTTAG
>JAGGRS010000063.1 GCA_021159475.1 Candidatus Methanophagales archaeon | reverse complement strand
AACAGAGCGGAGGGTGGAGGTGCGGTATGTCACTGAGGAGCATCCGGTGGTAGAGGCGTTGAGAAGGCTGGATATAGATAAGATAGCGCCGATAGAGGCATTGAATAAGCTGTATGAGCTGAAGAAAGCGGCGATGGGTAAGAATTGATAAGAATGAGTGGGGTGCACCCCACTAACCAGGATACAGCCGGGGGGCATGAAGGGTGAGGAAATGGGCACTTGCATGGGACCTGCTTGCAATAGTTTCGCTTTCAGTTTTGCTAATTCTAACAGTCTACCTCTTCCCGGCGAGTATATGGAGGACGGCTATAGGACTACCATTCATCCTGTTTTTCCCCGGTTATTCGCTCATATCTTTGCTCTTTCCTGAGAAGAGAATTTTGGATGTAATTGAGAGAATAGCCTTATCCTTTGGATTGAGCATTGCAATAACGCCTCTCATAGGTTTAGCCTTGAACTATACACCCTTTGGTATACGATTGACCCCCATCCTGCTGAGTCTGGCATCTTTTAACATCGTTCTTTCCTCGCTCGCAATACAAAGGAGGTTTAAAGCAAGAGACCCATTTATACCGGAAATTGAAGTGAAGAAAGCGAGAGGATGGGGAGAGATGCGTAAGCTTGATAAGACATTGACTATTATTCTGCTGATTTCAATTATTGCTTCAATTGGTGCTCTTATCTACGTCATCGTAACCCCAAAGCAGGGCGAGAAGTTTACCGAATTCTACATACTCGGCTCCGGGGGTAAAGCCACTGACTACCCGACGAAGCTCGGAGTCGGGCAGAACGCCACGATAATAATTGGCATTGCGAATCACGAATACAGGACTGTCAACTACACTGTTGAAATCTGGCTCGTCAATGCGACTCACACCTACGAGAACAACAGAACGGTGATTCATCACATGTACTACTTCGACAGGTTTAACGTCACGCTCAACCACACGCCAGTGAACATAGAGGGTAACTGGACCCCGGAGTGGGAGAAGCCATATACTTTCTCAATTGATAAAACCGGTATGTATAAGATGTGGTTTTTGCTGTTTAAAGATTACGTTCCACCATTGCCATCAAAACCGGATAAGATGAGAGATTACGCTGGCACTGAGGCTGAGAAGAGAATTTTAGATGCGATAGCGGGTAAAATTCAGAGTCTGAATTTGAACGTTGTTGTATGACACGCTGAGAGCATCTCATCTCACCTAACCCCGATGTCTCACTCAAGTCAAGTGCAGTTTCTTCTTTATCTCCTGCATCTCCTCTTCACCCAGATGTAGCATATCCATTATCTGTGACTCTGGATAGTCCTCGATGAATAGCCATACGAACTCCTGCTCCAGATGTGATAGATTCTCCTCCTTTATCAGCTCGCTGAGCTTATCCACCTTCCGCTTCAACTCCTTTATGAAGACTCCAATGCGCATGGGCTTCACCTTCTCCAGTCGCTTACGCTTCGTGCCCGATTTCGGATACCCGAAGGTATTCAATGTCCGCCCAACGGAGTTGAACTTCAGCAATGGCAGACCCGCAGCAGCTCGACGAGCGTTCTCTTCCTCGTATATCTCCTCCGCTGACATCCCCTCTTCACTATCTAACCGCTCTACATAGCGATACATCCAGTGCTGCTCCCCTACACCCTCAATCTTCTTCTTCATTGCCATCACTTAATAATAAACATCCCTCTATTTCTATATAAAAGTAAGAGTCAACATATCTTCTTCGCTGCCAGTTCAATAGCCTTCATAATGCTCGTCCTCGGTCTTATCGTTGCAACAGGTATATTTACTATCCTCTCCACTGTCGGACTGACAATAGGAGCGCAGACAAGAGCGGAAGCGCCTTCACGCTCCGCTTGAATCGCCGCTATTATCGCTTCCTCCATCGTCGTTACTGCGTACTCCCTGATGTCAAAGCTCTCATCCCCTATATCTATCTTCCGCCGGTCCAGCACGTCAAGACAGCCACGAGAACAAACAACGGCGATGAATCTCCTCTTTTCTGCACTTCCTATCTCTATCTCCCTTATCGTAGTTAATATCTTCCTGAAGGTGCGTAAGTTCGGGTCCCTCTCACCGGCAAGAATCTTATAGATTGTGCTCTCTGCTATACCCGATTTCTTACTGAATTCACCTATGCTAACACCAAGCTCGTGCTTGATAGCCTCAGTGAGGACCTTTGGCAGGTCCTTACCACGCTCGAATATCTCGCTCACAACCGTATCTGCAATGCTCATAATCTTTATTATTACAATTAAGTAAAAATATATTTTGAAGATAGTGTTCAGCAACTAAACTGTGAAGATAAAATCAATGACGCTGGAAACTACACTATCCGCACAGGCTCGTATCCGCAAATCATACACAAACAAAAGTGAAGAGGGAGGATAAAGGATGGCAGAGATGTGCAATTGGGAATGGAGAGCGATGTGTATTTTGTGAAGCTGGGGGGGAGATGATTGTGCCGATAACGAGTGGACAAGCACAGAAAAAGCCGAAGAGGTTGTTTGAGAGGGTAGAGATATAAGTTTATATGTGATAACAACAGCATACCATCATGGAAACTGTTTATCTCATCCTGCCACAAAAGCTTGGTATGAAACTGAGAGAAAAGGCAGAGGAAATGGATTCGCAACCTGAGGAGTTAGGTGTTGAGCTTAAGGGATTGAACGAGGAATTGGATCCTGATGAGCTTGTAGAACATTATCAGGCTTTGAGTGATAAATATCTGGAAGAAGCGAAAGAATTATTGAAGAAAGGGGATTTGGTGCAGGCATCGGAGAAGTTCTGGGGTGCAACTGCATCGGCAATTAAGATGGTGGGAGCTAAAAGAGGATTAAAGTTGAAGAAACACGGCAGTTTGTGGTCGCTTGTAGATACGCTTGCGAAAGAGAGCAGAGATAGAGATATTCTCAGATTTTTTGGCGAGGCGAACACCTTACATCGCTACGAGAATGAAATGACTGAAACAGC
>JAGGRS010000178.1 GCA_021159475.1 Candidatus Methanophagales archaeon | reverse complement strand
GTTAACAAAGATGAGCGAAAATAACATGAGCGTGGAAAAGGTTGACCTGAACATTCTGCTAATGGAGATGGCGAACGAAGTTTTGGAGGGAGAAGGGAAAGGGCTCAGGTTGCGTGTGGAGGAAGTGAATGCGGGAATTATTGTTCGCTCGGATAGCTCAGCCGAAGTCATAAAGTCACCAGCATATAAGGAGGACATCAAAGAGAACACCAGTCTGCTGATAGATACGAAGGTTAGAGAGATTATGAGGGGGTTATTGAACAGAGTGCTGATAAAACTGCATATCAATGAGAGAAAGGAGGTGTTGATAAAGAGCAGGGGAGTTCATGAGGCGGAGATATTGGAGAGCGATTTGAATTCAGGTGGTAAAATGAGCGAGGAGACGAAGAAGATGCTGGAGGAAAAATCTCATCAAATATCCGAGGCGGTAAGGGCAGCGCTTGAGCAGATGATGAGAAGGGTGATAGCTTTGAGAAAAGAGAATATAGGGATGATAGCGGAGGAGATCTATAATTTATTGAAGGAAAGGGGAGAGTTAAGCATATCAGAAGTTATTTCGGAGACAAAAACACCACCGCACATCGCTTATTTGGGAATGGGATGGCTTGCGAGGGAGGACAAGCTGGAGTTCGTAAAAAGGGAGGGCAGAAATTTCGTGCATTTGACCTGAAAGTTTTTGCTTCGCTTTACAAAAATCTTTACTAAATTCATTCTGAATAAAAAATATATAAGAATGAGGTAAATAAATTTGGGGATACAATGACGATAGACAGCGCAACCGCAGTAGAACTGGTTGATATGGTCGCGGGCTTTCTTATATTGGCTGTGGCGATCTATGCGCAAAGGAAATTCCGGTTCCCCGTATTCAAGCTGGGATGGGATATAATAGCAGCTTCTGGTGCAATAAGCGTTGCTGGCTCTTTATTCCGCGCTTACTATACATACATAGATTCTTACGAGCTTATTCCCTGGGGCAGGGCGTTTCTGGTGGCTGGTAGGGTCGTATTGGTGATAGGGATATACGCATTGGCAATAGCGGGCGTAAGTTTATGGGGTGAGGAAGGAGGAAGTGAACGCAACAGAACTTGAACTTGCGCTGAGGGAGCTGGTCAAGACCGAGGGTGTGAACGCTGCCGCAGTGGTCACGCGCGACGGAATAATGGTGAACTTCTTGAATAAGCATGCCCCGGAGGCGGTGTCACCGTTATCGTCATTGGTAGCGATGATGGCGATAACCGCGGAGAAATGCACGAAGATGTTTAGAAAAGGCGAGGTGGAAGAGCTGATAACAAAGGCTAATGGCGGTATGTTAGTGACGGAGAGGTGCGGTGAGTTCATATTCATCGTTGCGGTTGATAAAGGTATTGACCTGGATTTAATCAAGCCCCAGCGGGAGAGGGTAAAGGATGCTATTGAGAGGATGGTGTAAATGTCAGGATACGGCATTGAAAATATGGGGTGATAAAAAATGCTGGAGTTTGACCACGCTTCGGGAAGGTTAAAACATTCTGAAATCGCTCTGGCTGTTTAAAAATGCGAGTCATATTCTACACCGGTAAAGGCGGGTCGGGTAAATCGGTTATCTCGTGTGCGACCGCCTTGAAACTATCAGAGCTGGGCTACGAGACACTGGTTATCTCGTCAGACCCCGCACACACAATCTCAGACGCACTTGAAACGCAAGTGCATTCTGCTCCAACCAGACTCAGTGGCAGGGACAGGAAGAAGCTGTGGGCTATCCAGGTAGACCCGATAAGAGAAGCCAGGGAGAAATTTGGGGTTATACAGGAATACATCGTCTCGCTGTTCAAGTCAAAGGGGCTGGACGAGGTGCTTGCATACGAAATAGCAGCATTGCCAAACATGACCGAGTTCGTCTCTCTGCTAAAGGTGGTTGAGTTCGTCGAATCAAATAACTACGATGTGATTGTGCTTGACACCGTGCCGTCGGGTGAAGCCCTCAAAAATATCTATCTGCCCACTCTCCTCGGCTCCACCACTGCAAAACTGATTAAATTTGTTGCGCCTCTCGTGAATATCACCAAAGTGGTAGAGCCGGTGGTGGGTATTCCAACGCCGAGCAAGGAAGTTATAAACGAAGACATCAAATTGATTGAGATTCTTGGAAGGCTTAAAGACATAATTATTGATAGAGAAGTAACGAGTTTGAGGCTGGTTGCGAATCCCGATGCATTTAGCATACAGAACATGAGAAGAACGCATCTCCTTGCAAACCTTTACAACGTAAACGTTGACCTCGGGATAATGAACAAGGTGATACCGGAGAAGGTCAGCGATTCGTATTTCAATGACTGGAAGAGCGCGCAGGCGCGATATTTAGCCGAAGCAGAATCGGCATTTCATCCACTGCCGCTAAAAAAGCTGCGATTATTTCCGTCCGAAGTTAAGGGTTTGAAGCTTCTATCCGAGCTTGGGAATGAATTGTTCGGTGACGAAGACCCCGCTGAGGTCTACTTCGAGGGTGAGGCGATAAAGGTGACGGTGTCGAACCATAGCCTGGAAGTGGTGGTCCCCCTGCCCGCCGCGAGCAGATATAAGGAGGTATGCGAGGTGGAACGCGTGGGTGAAGACCTATCAGTGGTAATTTCGACGGAGATAGGGGAAGTTAGAAACTTCATTCCTCTCCCGGCAATCGCACAGGTAATGAAGCTCGATAGTGCAAAAGTTTTAAATGATGTGCTTCACATTTATTTCATTGAGAATGAGCGAGGGTAAGGATGATGAATTAGCCAGGGCGGTGAAGGTTCTCGCGGGAACGGCTCTTATCCCGCTAAAGGTGGCGGTTGATGTAGCAGGAGGGTTAGCAGAATCGCTGGAGGAATACGTGCCCGGACCATCTAAGCTCGCATCAGACCTCATAGCGCTCAGAATAAGTGCATTGAAGGCGATAAATAAGGTTATCGAGAAGGAGATAGAGCTACTGGAGGGATATAAAGAGGAACTCGAAGTTAAGGAAGAGAAGGGCAAGAAGGAGAAAGTGAAGGTGGAGTAGTATAAAAATGCTT
>JAGGRS010000024.1 GCA_021159475.1 Candidatus Methanophagales archaeon | reverse complement strand
TATGTATGCTCATTATCCCTATATTTTCCGAGATGCGAGCCTATGAACCCCGCTCTGCCCGTCACTAATATTTTCGTTTCTTCCTCATGCCCTCCAATCTCCTGACAAAATCTTCTACCCTCTTATACCACTTCTCAAACTCTTCCTCGTAATTCGCTGGATAATTGCCATTGTAGAAATAATCAATGTGCAAAGTGTTAATGAACTCCTCAAATTCGTTTCTGTAAGGCTGTGGCAATCTCCTCTTTATGCCTCCCATCTCGCATTCTCAATTGCCAGGTAACTCATCGCTGCTAACCTCGCCGCGTGGAACAAGCTGTTAAAAGAATTTCTTATATGCATATCCTTTACTTCTTCCTCTTCCTCTCCGCTCGCATCCTTCATATATCTCACTGCTACTTTAAGCGCCGCTCTTGCATCATCAAAACCCGTGTCAAAATCCGCTGTCATTTCCTTTAAATATCCCCCATCACCATACAATATCACAAAAGCTCCTAAAATATTATATGCCCTTCTCAAATTTTCCCCGACCTCTTTCACCACTACATCCATATCAAAAGGCAAATCAGCCAAGCAATCCAAATAGCCTCCATATTCCTTCTTATCCTTCGTTATCACCAATAAGTCCACATCCCTCGCATACTCAGGCGCATAAACCGAAGAACCAAATTGGATTATCTCCACTATATCTTTATCATATCCTACCAATCGCTTGCATATCCTTTCCTTCATTTCCTCGCTCAGCATCGTCTTCCCCTCATCGTATCTCATCTTATCTCATCATATTCTTTGAGTTTACCACTAAAATATTCGTATTCCACTACATGCGAGCCTATGAAGCCCGCTCCGCCCGTCACTAATATCTTCATTTCTCCACCCTCACCCTCATCTTAACCTCCTCCTTAACCTCCTATCAAAAATCGTTGTTCCGTTTAGTGGTTAAAGCAATAAAAGTTCCACAGGCTTAAGCCGTATTCTCCTGATTCTCGTCTTTCATCTTGTTTCTAAGCCAGGAAGAAGCTGCTCCATCGGTCTAAGCTCACCCGTCATCGGATCAACCTGTAAGCCAAGTAATTCAAGCGTTTCACTTTTACATATCCCGTTTCTCTTTCTCGCCCTCCCTTATCTCTCCTTTTCCTTAAACCATTCTATCATCATTCTCAATCCCTCTTCTAACTCCACCTCAGGCTTCCAACCCAGAAGCTTCTTTGCCTTGCTTATATCCGGCTTACGCCTCATAGGGTCGTCCTTCGGCAAAGGATGGAATTCAATTTCCGAAGATGATTTTGTCAGCTCCTTTATCAATTTCGCAAGTTCCAAAATCGTTATTTCCCTGTCATTTCCTATATTTACCACTTCTCCTTCTGCTCTTTCCGAAAAAGCGAGCTTTAACAAGCCTTCTACCTGGTCGGTAACATAACAAAAGCTCCTTGTCTGTGTGCCATCACCAAAAATAGTTATCGGCTTATTACTCAATGCCTGCTCTACAAAACGTGGAACAACTCTTCCATAGATGCCTTCCGCCCTCATCCTCGGTCCATACGTGTTAAAAATCCGTGCTATTCGCGTATCCAATCCGTGCTGCATTCTGTATGCAATTACGTATGATTCTCCGCATCGTTTCGCCTCGTCATAGCAGCTTCTCGGTCCAATCGGATTCACATTCCCTCTGTATTCCTCGGTTGTCGGTATCTCCTTAGCATCTCCGTAGATTTCAGAAGTGGATGTGTATAGAAACTTAGCTTCGTGCTTCTTCGCTATCCCCAAAGCCACCCAAATCCCCAAAGTGTTCGCCTTCAATATCTGAATTGGATATTTCTCAAACTCAAAAGGAGACGCGCGAGATGCAAGATGCATCACGATGTCAATTTCTTCGTTAAAGAATATGGGCTGAGTTATATCGTGCTGGACGAACTTGAAATTTTTCCTGCCAAGCAGATGTGAGATGTTCTCTTTCAGTCCGCTTGAGAAGTTATCGAGGCATATTACATTCGCTTTGCTCTCCACCAATACATCACATATCCAGGAACCAAGGAATCCAGCACCGCCCGTGACCAATATGTTCTTCCCCTCTGCAACTTCCGTATCAAATTCTCTCTTTATTTCCTCTATTCCCTGCTTAATTATCCCGTCCATGAAATCCCCACCCATTTTGCACTTAGATACACTGCGTCCGCATAAAACTCAGGATTGCCAATGTCCAATCTCTTTTCAGTCTGATTCAGCTTCACCGCAAGAACCTCAAAGCCCCATTCTATAACCTTCTGTATTCCATCGGTGAGCTGCTTCTCGTTTCCCTTACCGTGGGGTATCTTCTCAAGTGCTCTGAATATGATGGGTTTAAAGATATAAACCGGTAGAATGGCTAAATTCGATGGAGGCTTTTCTGGCTTTTCCACCACCCTCTTAACCTCGTAAATATCTCCCCCGATTTCCTCACCCTCTATTACACCATACATCTTCGGATCTTCAACCTCGAAAGTGAGAAAAACGGCATCAGGGTCTCGCTCCTCAAATGTTGACCTCAATCTCTTAAAGCAATCGTTCTCTGGTGATTGGATATAGGTATCGCCGGCACAAACCAGAAAAGGCTCGTCTTGCACGAAAGGTTCGCTAAGCAAAACAGCATCACCAAAACCCGTTGGTTTCGGCTGATATTTCCAGAATATGTTCGAAGAGTCGAGCATTCGATAGAAATTCTCAAGCTCTTCCGCAAGCTCTGCCTTACCCCTTTCTCTTAAACTCTGTAAATACGCATAATCCTGAGTGAAATGCTCTTCTATGCTCCTCTTGCCCCTTCCAGTAATAAAACAGAAGTCGCGTATCCCGAACTCGAACAAAAGCTCGAAGATTATTTGTAACAATGGTTTTACACATATTCCGCCATTCACGGTCTTATCAAAAAGGGGTAGCATCTCCTTTGGCTGCTCTTTTGTTACGGGTAGCATCCTTGTCCCTTTACCTGCCGTTGTTATCACCGCCTTTTTTATCATTCCCTCACACCGTATCTCTCACGCATCTCTTCGTTTATCTCATCCACCGCC
>JAGGRS010000135.1 GCA_021159475.1 Candidatus Methanophagales archaeon | reverse complement strand
CACACGACTCATCACAGAGGAAATCCACGAAGTAACGCGCTATGTCCACGATGCATGTGTCCTCATCCATAACTATCATACCGCCGGAACCCATCATCGAGCCCAATCGAGTGAGTTCGTCGAAGTCAACGGGTGCATCGAGATGCTGCTCGGGAATCACGCCACCCGAAGGACCTCCGGTCTGAACCGCTTTGAACTTCTTACCACCGCGAATACCGCCCCCTATCTTGTATATTATATCACGCAGTGTTGTTCCCATCGGCACTTCTACCAGACCCGTGTTATTAACTGCACCAACGAGCGAGAAGATCTTCGTGCCCTTGCTGTGCTCGGTGCCAATAGAGTTGAACCAGTCAGCTCCTCGCTCTATTATCAATGGTATATTCGCCCACGTCTCTACATTGTTCAAATCGCTGGGCTTCTCCCAGATGCCACTCTCCGAGGTATGTATATACTTCGGTCTCGGCTCGCCCACCTTACCTTCTATCGCGTTCATCAGGGCACTTGACTCACCGGATACAAAAGCGCCCGCTCCTCTGTGGATACGGACATCGAAGTTGAAGCCCGAACCGAGTATATCATCACCGAGGAACCCGTATTCCCGCGCCTGGTCAAGGGCTATACTGAGATTCTTCACCGCCAGTGGATACTCCTGCCGCACGTAAACGAAGCCCTGATGCGAGCCTATCGCATAAGCGCCGATAGTCAGTCCCTCAAGCACCCTGTGGGGATTACCTTCCATGAGTGACCGGTCCATGTAAGCGCCCGGGTCACCCTCATCGCAATTCACAATCACATATTTCGGTTCACCGGGTGCATTCCTCGTTGATTCCCATTTCCGCCCCGCCGGGAAACCGCCACCGCCGCGTCCACGTATATTCGCCTTCTTCACTTCCTCCAGCACTTCCTCCGGCGTCATCTCCTCCAGCACCTTTGCCAGTGCCTGATAACCACCAATGGCGATATAATCCTCGATATTTGTGGGGTCAATCAGGGGGTTAGCACCGAACACGAGCCGGGTTTGATGCTTATAAAAAGGAATCTCCGATTCATGCACTATTCGCTCACCGGTATTGGGGTCGGTATAGAGCAGGCGCTCAATGACCTCGTGCCCTTTTATGCTCTTACTGATTATCTCTGGTACATCCTCTGGTGAGACGTTGAGATAGCATATATCCTGTGGATAGATGGTTACTATCGGTCCTCTCTCGCAGAACCCATGACAGCCAGTCCTTCTGAAACTCACGGTATCGGCTAAGCCCTGCTTCTCCAACTCCGCTTTTATTGCCTCAGCGACGGCGTCACTACCGGTAGCGCAACACGCAGTACCGGAACATAGAGTGATGAGTGGCTTGTTAGGGTCACGCTTCGCTAATATCGCCTTCTGTAACGCCAACAAATCTTGCTTACTCCTAATTCTAACTTGAGGCATTTCCTCTTACTACTGCTACTTGTAGCGCTGCAGGATGTCCTTCACTCCCGATGGCGTTACCCTGCCGTGATAATCGCCATCTACCACCACTACCGGTCCCATAGCGCAGCAGCCAAGGCAGTTCACACGTCTAAGGGTGAACCTCATATCCGGCGTAGTCTCACCCTCCTCTATACCCAGACTCTCCTTTACGCGGTCCATAATCTTGGGTGCACCACGCACCTGACATGCAGTACCCAGACATACCTGTATCAGATGTCGCCCAACGGGATTAAGACTCATCGCTTTATAAAAGCTCGCTATACGGTATATCTGGCTCTTTGGAATGCGCATCCGCTCACTTATTCGCGCAATCGCTTCCTTTGGTATCCAGTTGAATTCGCTCTGGAGATCAAGAAGCATCTGGATCAGGACGCCCCTCTCGCCCTCGTATCTATCTATTATCCCATCCACCCTGTTCATGTCTATTTCTACCATTCCTCCTCCATCTACTCTCTGAGGAGGAGCAGGGATATAAGCTTTACTATTTTTATTTCAAGGTCTAATGAAATAGTGTAGAGGAGCGAGGAGAGAATCCAGGTGACGAAGAAAGTTGGTATTGCGGATACAACGTTTGCACGCTATGATATGGCTGCTGTGGCGATAGAAGAGCTCAAGAAAGCCGCATCTGTCAGTATAGAGCGATACACGGTGCCGGGCATGAAAGACCTGCCGGTAGCGGCAAAGAAGCTGATAGAGGAGAAGGGCTGTGATATCGTGATGGCATTTGCGATGCCTGGACCAGCGGATATAGATAAGCAATGCGCACATGAAGCTTCTCTTGGCATCATTGCCGCACAACTTCTCACCTCCACGCATATAATTGAGGTCTTCGTGTACGAGGATGAGGCGAAAGATGATAGGGAGCTGGCATGGCTCGCGGAGCGAAGGGCGAGGGAGCATGCACGGAATGTGATAAAGCTCTTATTTAAGCCGCAGGAGTTGACACGTGATGCGGGTATGGGCAAGAGGGAGGGATTTGAGGATGCGGGTCCGCTGAGATTATAAGATTGACAGGATTTAGCCATCCAAGTAATATCTGTTATAGAAAAGGATTCTTATTTATTATCACCATATCATATCTTGATGATGTTGCATGATGCTATTCAAAGCGCTGAGCAGTAGAACAAGGATAGAGATGCTGAAACTGCTGATGAACGATAGCTACCACATATCCGGTCTGGCGAAGGAGCTGGGCATCTCAGTACCAGTAGTGGCGAGGCATACGCGGGTTCTGAAGGATGCGGGACTGATAAAGAGCAAGAAATACGGAAAGACGCAGGTATTGACTGTGAATCGTGAGCGTTTATATCAGGCGCTGGATGCTTTCGGTGAGCGCCATGAAGTGGAGGTGAACGAAGGAGCCAGTATCTTGGAGGTATTAAAGGCGGTTGCAGGCGTTAAAATAAAGAAAATGGATGATAAGGAGTTTCTTGTATCAATAGATGGGGAGAAGGGATTTTATATCTATGAAGTGAACGGTAAATTACCAGACCTGCCAATAAACGAGTATAAAGTGGTGGAAGATGAGGAGATAGAGATAAAGCGATTAGTGCCGGTACTCAAGAAGAAGGTGAAAGTGAAAGTGAAGAGAGGTCAGGGTGTTTAGTCAGGTCAGGAATGCTATAATAAAGTGCGAAATACGGGTCAAAA
>JAGGRS010000172.1 GCA_021159475.1 Candidatus Methanophagales archaeon | reverse complement strand
CGCATCTGCTTATTCGCAGCCAGCTCGCGAGCATATATCTCGGGGAAGCCACCGCCGATATACAAGGCATCAAGTCCTTCCGGCAGCCTGCTCGCCCTTATTGGACTGAAATAAACAATCTCCGCTCCTTCATGCCTGAGTAAATCGAGCGTATCGTGATAGTAGAAATTGAAAGCCTCATCAAATGCGACTCCAATCGTTACTCGAGGGCGTGTGTGAGCATGATGCTGATGCTGGAATAGTCTCGGCTCCGGCAGGTTCAATGCGGGCGCGCTATCTGCTATCTCCAGTAGTGCGGATATATCCAGATTAGACTCTACCGCCTCTTTTATCCTGTTCAGAACGTTATTGAAATCATCCCATCTGCTTTTACATTCCTCTGCGGTAATCAAGCCGAGATGGCGCATGGAGATTGCCAGGTCGCTCCTCCTTGGTATCTTCCCTATCACTTTAAGCCCGCAATACTCCTCCACTGCACGCTCCGCCTTCTCTCCATGCCTTGAACTCCCGATATTATTCAGAATAACACCCGATAGGTTGACTTCGGGGTCAAAACTCCTGTATCCATTGACCAGTGCGGCAGCACTCCTCGTTATGCTCGCAGCATCCACCACCATTATGACCGGGCAGCGGAGAATCTTCGCTATCTGGGCGGTACTGCCCACGTCATCGTAATAGTTCAAACCCTCGTAAAGCCCTCTCACTCCTTCTATAACCGCTATATCCGCATCTTCACAAGCCCTCACAAATAGCTCCTTCACCACCTCCGGCGACATAAGAAAGCCATCAAGATTCCTTGAGCGTCTGCCGGAGACGAGTGTATGAAATCCGGGGTCTATGTAGTCAAGCCCGACTTTGAAGCCCTGAACCTGTAAGCCACGCTCATGTAACAGGCTCAACAGCCCGATGCAGACGGTGGTCTTACCTGCCGAACTCCTATCGCCCGCAATCACCACCCTTGGTATATCCATCGTTGTCATGGCTTCTTCCATCTCGGCACTGTATGTGCTATACCGAACTCGCGAAGGATAAGCGCCACAATGAAGTCCACCATGTCCTGAATTGACTTTGGATGGTAATAAAAGGCGGGCACCGGTGGTATAATCGTCACACCCATTCGCTTTAGCCTCAGTAGATTCTCTAAGTGGTTCTCATTCAGCGGTGTCTCTCTGGGCACGATGATTATCCCCCTGTTCCTGCTCCTGCTCTTCAGCATCACATCAAATGCGCGTAAGAGTAGATTATCTGCTATCCCATGCGCCATCTTTGCCACTGTGTTCATCGTGCATGGTATTACCACCATCCCGTCACACAATTGTGTGCCACTTGCAATGTCAGCAGCCATATCATCAACGTCCCAGAGGCGTGTTGCGAACTTCTCTATCTCCTTCACCCCTATCCCGAGTTCATACTCTATTATGTAGCGCCCATACGGAGTGATAATCAAATCAATCTCCACCCCACGCTCATGAAGCATCTCCAACAATCTCTTCGCATATATCGCACCGCTCGCTCCTGTTATTCCTATTATCAACCTCATATCTAATCATAATATAGTGTGAATAGTGAATACACCCTCGAATACCTCCTCCGCCGGTCCTGTAAGATATGCACCCTCCTCTTTCACTTCCACGCTCAAATCACCACCCCGCGTATGCACCGTCACGGGTGTGGAAGCATTGATAAGACCGAGTTCCTCCAATACAACCACAGAAGCTGTTGAACCTGTCCCACATGACAGCGTCTCACCCACTCCTCGCTCATAAGTCCTCACTGTTATCTCATTCCTATCCTCCGCTCCCAATAGCACGAAATTCACGTTCGTCCTGTTAGGAAAAGCGGGATGCGTCTCAATGCGCTTACCCACCATACCCACATCAAGCTCGCTAAATGAGTTGAGAATGACGACGGCATGTGGGTTTCCAAGATTCAGGGATGTCAATTTTATCTCACCTATCCCGTTCACGTATAAAGGCTCATTCAACCACTCAAACCTGGGTTTGCCCATAAACACCCTTACCGTGGCAACCCGTCCATCAATAAGGTCTTTCACCTCCGGCACCACCAGCCCGCCCAGTGTCTCCACCTTCATCCGTCGCTCGTGAACCAGCCCTCGCTCATATACATATTTGGCAAAGCATCGCATACCGTTCCCACTCATCTCCGCCTCTGTTCCATCGGCATTGAATATCCGCATTCGCGTGTCACAGCCTGAGCCGGGGTCGGGCTTGCAGACGAAGATGACGCCATCTGCACCTATTGACAGCTTTCTCGTGCACAATTCCCTGCTGAGTTCCTCCTTATTAGGCTCTGGTATCACCTCCGCCTCATGCTCGTCTATCACTATGAAATCATTGCCACAGCCATGCATCTTCGTGAATTTAATCCTCTTACTCTCCTTCATCTTCTTCAGTTCCTCCGTTCAGCAACCTTCGCAATCGCTTCACCACGCCAACGGCGGTAGTATCAAAGATTCTTATCATCGCCTCTTTACCGTATGCACCGCGGTCGAAGATGACATCGGGAGCTCTACCCCCATGCTTCAGTGCTTCTTCCGTGCCCCATACCATCGTCTCCACACCTGTGGGCTCTTTTTCACGCTCAAAATAGGCTACCTGCAACCCCGCATCTTCACATGCTGAAACCAGTTCCGGTGTATATTTGATGTTGATAGCACTCCTCTTATTTGGTTCGTGTCTCATCATCGTCAGTATCATCCGCGCTATGTGACTGCTCACGCCGAACTCGACACAGCCCGAATGTATGCCCTCATGGGTGGGATGTATCCTGCCGTCCACCGCTGCTACATCCTCTATACCCGTGGCTCCTTCTATCGCCATACCTATGTTCGTTCCCACTTCGGGTATTACCTCTTTAAAGCCCCTTGTGCGCTTCAATAGCCTTAATGCCTCCTTGAGGTTCTCCAGCACACTGTATCTGTCCGCATCTATTCGCATCCTGCGTGCGGGATTCACAACCATAAAATTGGAGATTGTATCACCGTCCATGATGCTATCATGAACGAACGCTTTTGCTTTTGCGGCTGCCGTGTATAAATCATACCCTTTCGCCAGTTCCGCGGTTAGAGCAGCGGAGAATGAACAGCCACTGCCGTGCAGTATCTTACCCT
>JAGGRS010000099.1 GCA_021159475.1 Candidatus Methanophagales archaeon | reverse complement strand
GTGAAGCCGGAGAATATAACGATGCGAAAAAAGATAAGGGATGATGAGGGCTTGATAGGTCGCGCGGGGAGAGAATACGGGATAGATTTGTGTATAACCGACGGTGAAAGCTTAATATTCGAGATAAAATCTTATGCCGAGGATGATGATATAGAGAATTTCAATGAGAAGGCGGAACTGGCGATAGAGAAGCTGGGGTTAAAGAGAGCGAAGAAGGCGCTGGTTACACTTGATAAACGCGCTTCCGTGGTAAAACTCTGCGAAAAGTATGGAATCTTGCTCGGATGAGATGGATAAGGGCTTGAAGGTTTTTCTTTTAGCACAGGTTTTCTTTTTTCTAAAAAGAAAAGTGTTGTGTAATCTCGTGGTTACAAAATGACGTCACTTCCACACCATATCCCTGCTGGCACTCGCTAACGTCTTACCCCTCGCGTCACAGACCTTTACATATACCCGTATCATATCCCCTTTTTTCGGCTTGACACCCCTTAAGAACCCTATTACAAATTCGTATGTGCCGTTCCCTGTATATGGTACTGATGCCCAGTAGCAAGACATCCGGAGATTGAGAAACGCAATCGCATCCACACTCGGGAATGGCGTGGTGCTGTGTCCCCGTGGGGCTTTTAATGGATTGACTTCGCTTTGTTCCACATCCACTATCTTTAACACCGGTTTACCATCTGCACCTGTTGCCACTTCCGCCTTTACTTTTACTACCGGTGCACCTTTGAGCGTGGCGAAAGAAATCACGATAAGAGCTACGATAATTACCGCAATGCCCACACCCAGAACAACACCTCTTCTCATCGCTTTATCCCTCTCACTCCCTATATCCCTATCCCTCTCTTTTATTTTTTGTATATAAATATAGCCACTTCGCATTTAAGCAAACACAGTTTTGCACAAATTACGCGAGTTTAGAGATTTAGCTCGTTAGCAGCTCAGTCACATGACCAGTCCGCCATGTTAGTATTCTTGTTATTACATTTATTTGAAAACTTTGTTTCAGCGAAAGAAAAATTTATAATTGATAATGCCCCAACTAAATAAATAATGAAGACCAGAAAGATGGTTCTGCTCTCGATTGTGGCAATTGGAATTAGTGGAATTGGTTTATTAGCACTCCCGAATACTGTTGTGCTGTTAATGGAAAAAGAGTGGAAAGAGGCTCCTCCGATGACGTGGGAAGAAGTTCTATCGGCATGGGAAAAGCTCCCGGCGGAGTGGAAAAGTGTTCTATTTAGGTGGGATGAGCTTCCACCTGAATTTGGTGAACTCCTATCCGAGTGGGAAACGATTCCAGACGAGTGGAAAGACCTTCTACCCGAATGGGAGAAGCTCACGCCCGAGTCAAAAGAGCTTATATTGAAGAGAGAAGTTGAAATACCTCCACCCGTAACCTCGGGGATGTTATGCTTTTTCCTCGTTGCGATTCCAGTGAAGGCTGAGGAGCTCGAGCTCCCGGCGAAGTGGGCGAATCTTTCGGATGACTGTAAAGAATTCTTGAGGAAGTGGGAAACGCTCCCGCCGGAATGTAAAGAGCTCCTGTTGAAATGGGATGAGCTCCCGCCGGAATGTAAAGAGCTCCTGACGAAATGGAAAGACCTTCCCGAAGCGTGGAAAGAACGTTTATTTGAGCTGGAAGGCTATTTACCGACACCTGTCCGTGAAGCACCCTATGATGAAACCGCGAGGGAAGTGATGTCTGAACTCTGGGTGGGGGGAGCGCACCGCAACTTCTCCTGCAAGGACTGCCACCATTCCCCCATCGCTGATTTTGACTTCCATGTTGAATGCATGGATTGCCACGGTGACACCGGCAACATAAGCGGTCACTGGAAGACCCCGGAATGCCGTAATTGCAGTATCTGCCACTGGATTGGCGGTAGCGATATTGCCAGCTATAAGGATTTCATCTCCGCAGGTGGCTTCGGCATGAATACCACCCCGTTTGACGTAGGTAAAATGGCGGGGCATAAAGATTTGATACTCTGGGCAGAGGCGAATCCCCAGATGGCGGGCGCGAATGAAGCCTGCGTCGCATGTCATACCAATGTCAGTGTGAGCTATACAATGCCGAAGCGGAAGTATATGAGTTTCGAGGCGGGAATGGGGAACGTGGCATTGAATAATTCAGGAGGATAAAAACCACGAGATTTTCTCAGGACTTGTGGTTGGTAACCAAATACAAGAAATCTTATAACGATAGAAAGATTTATAAAAAATAAGCCTTTTTCTTTATAATAGGATAAGGGAGGTTAAAGGTAATGCAACCTTTTATAGAAGCGATATTATTGACTGCTGTGGTCAGTGCATTCATAGCCGTGATTTTTTTCGTTCTTTATCGCGTAGCGGTGCGGGGTTCCGAATCTCCTCTTCTATTGTATAATCGGGTTAAAGAGCTATGGAAAGAACGTTCAAAGAAGAAGCGAGTGGAAGAGAAGATGAATGAATATAAAGAAATTTCCGGCGCTGGTAGAACCTCCCTTATCCATTCAACAGTCCCATTCTCCTTGTTCCTCTTCGTTATAATCGCTCTCTTCTTTAAACTCGCATTCTTCACCGCTATTACTTCGGATAGCATGCAGCCCACGTTCAAACGAGGCGACCTCGTGCTCATGCAGAAAATAGTCACGACGCCGAAGGAAGGCGACATAATCATGTTTAAACGCCCTGAGTATATGCTCCCGGTTACGCACCGCGTGGTCTGGGCAAAGGATGGCTTGGCGAGGACGAAGGGTGATGCCCGCGTAAGAGCAGACCCGTGGGTAGTGCGAGAAGGTGAGATAATTGCTAAAGCCGTGCAGATTGGTGGAAAGCCCATCGTTCTGAAAGATGTGGGCAATTATTTCATCCTTGATACGAGGGAGATGCGTTATGGTAAATATGGTCTGGAATACACGTTCGTGAAGAACGTATTTTCTGTTATACGCATGTATGGTTACGCGCTATGCGTCATTTCTATCCTGGCGTATGTGATATTGACATTAAGGGAGGCGAAAAGGGGTATTGAAATGAAATGAGCGCACTTAAAATCAGGATGGTATTTGTAATTATGGCTATTATGTTCGCGGGTATGGGTATAGTAGCCCTGCCGTATGCGGTTTCATTGCTCACCGGGCAGCATACGTGGTATGAT
>JAGGRS010000231.1 GCA_021159475.1 Candidatus Methanophagales archaeon | reverse complement strand
CGCTTCACCATTACATTTATATGCCCTTCTATCAGCTCATCGGGATGCATATCGTCTGTGCAGAACATGCAGTTCTCGTAATGCTCATCCACTATCGGAATCAGTTCATCGAAGTTCTTCGCCGCTGAGCCTTCCCTGACCATGACCTTCATGCCAATAGAGAGCTTCTCCAGCGCCTCTGCTCTCGTGATGCTTTCGTGGTCTGTGGCTATCCCACAACTAACATACTTCTTCAAATCTTCACCACGCAGTCCGGGTGCATGCCCGTCAATCGGTTTTGCATACCGCCTCGCGATACTGAGCTTTCTATGCATCTCCTCATCATCTCTAATCACGCTATGGCAGTCCATCACCTCGCTAAGATGTGTTATCGCGTCCATCTGCAATAGCTGTTCTATCTCTGCTGAGCTTATAACCGCGCCACTGGTCTCAAACGGTGACGCTGGCACACAGGATGGTGCGCCGAAATAGAATTTCAATGGCACGCTCCTACCCTCCTCTATCATATACTTCACACCTTCCACACCCAGCACATTCGCTATCTCATGCGGGTCCGCTACCACTGCCACCGTGCCATGAATCACAGCCACTCTGGCGAACTCTGCGGGTGTGAGCATCGTGCTCTCTATATGGATGTGCGAATCCACGAAGCCGGGCATGATGTAATGCTCATGTTCATACTTGTGCTCGCGCTCCTCCCTCACGATATCCGATATTCTGCCGTCGGCGATAACGATTGTGCCCGGATATATATCGCCATTCATGACATCAACGATGTTGCCCGAGACCCTCCTGATCATTTGCTTTTCTCTTGAATACTAACCTTCACTAATCGTATAATTCTTATCTATTAATACAAAATGCTTTTTATAGCGGTGCAACCGTTGACAAAACATGTTCATTCTTGGACATCTGGGAGTAACATTGGGAATTGCAGTTCTGTTTTTCCGGATATTGAAAATAGAGCCCGACCGCCAGCTCTATCTCTCTGTTCTCATCGGTGCGATTCTCCCGGATTTGATAGACAAGCCAATAGGAGAGATCTTGCTGGCAAACTCCATCTCAAATGGCAGATTATTTGCTCACACGCTGCTGTTCGTATTCTTCCTGCTGCTCATCGGCACTTACCTATACAGGCGAAGCGGGGGCGAAGAGAGGAGGATTGTTGTCCTCGGTTTTGCTTCTCTTCTCCATCTCTGCGAAGACCGAATGTGGCTCAGTCCGGAAACACTGTTCTATCCCCTTTTTGGTTTTGACTTCCCGCAAGGTGTGATAGAAGAGCACTGGTGGGAGTATTTTTTAAGGTGCTTTCTCAGGACTTATTCGCCCTTGACGGAACCATTCAAACCCACATACGCATTTGTTTCCGAACTTATAGGCATGTCCATCCTGCTGGTGTTCATCTTTTATAAAATTCATACATCCTCTGGCAAATTCACTTCACCATAAACCTCAAATCGTTCAAGCACACAAAGTGAATTTGTTCCCGATGCTTTAGAAATGCGGCATTTTTTATTAGTATTAGTAACCACCTATTTTATATAGTTACCGAGAGAAAATATAAACGGGCATAGGTGAAAGAACATGAGTGAGATGAGACCAGGTATAAGAATAATAAAGGATGTCGGGTATAGAGTGATCAGTAAAAATCCGGATGGGACTCCAAAGACGGTGTGGAGATGTTTCGTAAAAGAGGGGCAATATGGAAAGTTTATATCCATAGAGCGCCACTTTGTGCGAAGGATGGAAGGGAAGAAGATAGTGGAAAGTGATCGTTCAGGGAAGTTTATTAATTTCCCTTACGATAAGGATAAGGCATTTCCAATGTTGAATTCCATAAAGGGGTTAGTAGAGGATGCTTTGGGTGTTGGTACTGGCACCAACCTGGAGAGGGAAGTGGAAGAGGAATTTGGTGAAGAAATTGAAAGTGAAGGGTTGGATGAGGAGTTTTAGACAGCTCTCACCTCTAACCTTTCACAACCACTGGTCTATTCTCCGCTGTGATTCCTTTACTATTTCTTTTGAGCTCGAGCTCGTAGTTCTAATTCGTTCAAGTGCTTTATTCACTCGCTCTTCCGAGAAGTCATGCAGCTCGCACAGGAACTCCTTCACTTTCTCCTCTTCTGGCTCACTCCATCTCAGCTCATATTCAGTATCGACCTCGGGATGGAGGAAGATATCACGCACGAGTTCATAATTCGCTATGCCAGGTGCATTCTCTATCACCGATTTTGCGAGCAATTCATCAATGCTGTGATGCTCCTTGATGAGTTTCAGCGCTCTCTTAGCGCCTATACCCTTTATACCGGGGTTGAAGTCCGTGCCCACGAGAATAGCAATCTCCACAAGTTCTTCATGTGTTATCCCCAATCTGTGCTCTATATCGCTCAGGACAGCCAGTTCGAGTTTTACACCCCTTCTCGGTGCACTCAGGTTCCTCACCATCTCCGGTGCGCCGAAGAGTAGAGAATCGTAATCCTGAGAGGCTACAATGTCTGCATCTCCTCTCCGAACCATAAAAGCAGCCTGAGCTTCTCCTTCTGAGGGCGCCTGCACATAAGGTATGCCGAGATATTCCAGGAGCTTCTTCGCTTCTTCTACGATTCCCGGCTCGATTCGCGTGGATGCCTTTGCGAACTTCAGTGCCTCTTCTGGCACTTTTGCTGATGCCCATCTCCTCCTCGCCTCCGCACGCCGCACTGACCTTGCTCTTATAACCTCCGCCTTCAACTCCGAAGGCTTGCCATCAAATACGAATACCAGCTTTAGCCCCTTCGCCATTAAATTCGTTGCGCGGTATATCAGACCCGAGAGATGCGAGGTTACTCTGCCCGCGGAATCCCTGAGTGGCGTCCCATCCGGCTGGCGGATGATGGTGAGGAACTGATACAGCATATTATAAGCGTCAACTGCGATGATTTTACCGGCAAGTGCGTCCAAACTGGTCTCTCTTAGCTCTAATATATCTCCTATGTTGGTTCCCATCTCAATTAAAAATAACAACATATAATTCAAATAAGGTAATTCAATCCGCGATGTTTCAAAATTTTCAATCGCCCATTCTGGCATCTTCTTAAATTATCAATGAGTATATAATAATTACCATGAAGATAATAACGCTGGGCTTCATACTGGTGCTCGC
>JAGGRS010000092.1 GCA_021159475.1 Candidatus Methanophagales archaeon | reverse complement strand
CCTTTTTCTTTCTCCCACTCTTCTTCTAATAGTGAAGTTTCCCTGTCGATAAATTAATCATAATTAGTCCTAAACAAGATTAGTATAAAAAGTTCGTATTTCAAAAAATAAATCGAGAAAGCATATAAACCACGAGATTACACAGATAGATTCTCACGAGAAGCCTTCTCTTTTCCTTCGCTCAACCGATTCCTCAAGATATTCAATTCTCTTCGCTTGCATGCCAACAACGAGGCTGAAATGCCCAAAGCCTGCTATTCCGCCGTAGGTGTGCTTGGATCTATCAAAAAACCAAGTCAGCCGTCCTTTCCGGGTATATCCTGACGGATTTTGGGCTATTGCATGAACAACTAAAGCGTGAGGGAATAAGGCAATCCATTTCTACTCCCGTATCTGCGAATGCAGTAAGAAGCGAGTAGATTACCGGCTCGGGCACACTCGTATATGCTCTTGCTATGAAGCAGTCCATACAGGAACCCGGCAGCGAATGCGTCACCCGCGCCCGTTGTGTCCACCACATCAGTTGGATATGCCTCCACCAGATGCGATTCGCACGCTCTATTCGCCACATAACAACCTCGCTCACCGAGTGTGACACATACGATAGAGGCACCGATATCAAGTAGCTTAGAGGCACGATGCTCATAATTGTCGCCCGATATCAGCGATTCTAACTCATTCTCGCTGAGGAATACCACTTCGCTTCGTTCTATGATGGTGCGCAAATCAGCGAGTTCATACTTAGAGCATAGCATTCCGGGGCTGAAGCTGAGTTTCGATTTCGACTCTTTCAGTTGCGTCGCCACTTCGCACAGCATATCCAGCTGTGCTCGGTTCACGAATGAGCTTATATGCACGTATTTGGAATTCGCTACGAACTCCATATCTATATCATTGATACGAAGTTTATCATTCACTCCGGGATAGATATAAAGGGTTCTCTCTCCTTTTGAATCTATAAATCCTATTGCAGCACCCGTAGAGCCATCAACCCTCTTTATCATGGCGTCAACGCCCTCTCTCCTGAATGTATCCATGATTATATCGCCCTCGTTATCATTACCAACCACGCCAACGAAGCCGGTATCAACACCAAGCCGTGCCAGAGCGACGATTGTGTTTGCGGCTGAGCCACCCGGCGCCTTATTTATATCTATGATGCCTACCTCTTCACCCCGTCCCGCCATACGCTCCACAACATACAGGACATCGTAATTCAAAGCACCGATGCCAACCACTTCTTTTTCTTTCAGCGCCATACGATTCTTACACCGTTTTATATATCCTCCATCCACATCTACACCCTTGTTTATTATTCTTATCTTCATATTCATATATCAACTGAAATCGTGCTCTATCCTCAAATGCACTATAATTGAGCTCAAAGTGGTTCTCATTAGCAAATGCCCGCTCATAGGGTCCTATACAGACATAATCAATCCCATAATCCTTGATAAGCCGGTAGTTGCCCTTATACATCGCTATCTCATCTCGCTTCACTTTCATTATCCGCGTCCAGTTCAACCCGTGCGACCACAGCCAGCCTTCATAGCCCATCACTCGCTGCCTGCCCGCCAATGCCGTTATCGGATGATTGTGCGCACTGCCGGTCAAGAACAGCCCATCGGGCGCGGTATTATCACGTATCCAGTCCGCTATCTCCCTATCGCACGCTGACCATACCCTGTAATCACGTGTCATCATTCCCACATGGGCTATCACTCCAAACACGGTGCATGCAATGAGCAATACACAAACCGATAGTGCTGCCAGATGGGCATATCTAACTCTGGTTCTAATTCTGGTTCTGAGCTCATCCACCCATGAGATTGACAGTGGCGCAATCGCTGCACTAACCGCGAGCCAGTGTATGAAGACCTTATAATTGTCAAAATACCATGGTTGGTATTTCACGAAGTTAGTAATAAAGAATAGAGCGAGGAAAGGCAGATAAAATAGCTTTGCGGATTCTCTCGCTTTAATAAAGCCGAGACAAAGCAGGATGATGAGTGCACCGGCATTCTCAGCCCAGAAGCTCAGAAGCAGGATGGTCGTATCCGCAGCGGAGTAGATAACTGCGGGTATAGAAGACCAGTTCAGAGCGGTTATTATATCCTTGTTCGCATCTGTCCACCCCGGATAGAAATTGAAGAAGTTCTCTGTCACTCCCGCTCTTATACTCAGTATCTGTGGCAATGCGAGTGCAATAATAGGCACTAAAATGATGATGAGTTCTTTCAGTCCTGTCCTGCCTCTGTTATCCTCATCCCCTCTGAGGAGCATAGATGCCAGCGCTAAGAATAGTGCTACAAAAGCAGTTGCCATAAATGAATGCGCATGGATATAGGGCATCAAGCCCGTGAGCATCCCGGCAATAAAAAGCTCGCTCCTTCCTCCCGCACCGAAGAGCGACTCGAATAGCAGGTTATAAACCGCAAAAGAGAGCGCCATGCCGAACATCGCCGTCCGCTGTGGCATGAGTACGGCATACATGGGGTTCAGGAAGTGGAGCCCCGCTGGTTGTAGACCGGGCGGTAAGCCCGCGAAGATGAAGATGAGACTCCCAATCACGCCAGCCGTCTTCAGACCTGTCAGCCGCTGAGCGAGGTAATAGAACAGCCCGAATAGAGAAGCTTGAAATATGATGTTTGGAACGATAATAGAAAACCTCAGGTCCAGCCCTCCCTTCATCAGTACCGCGGAATAGAAATCCATGAGGAATGGATAGTGCATATCGGTATGCAAAAACTGCGGATATGCCGGTGGGAACCGGAAATGGGGTTCATAGAGGAAAGAGGTGATAACAGAGGTGTGAAACGGGTAATCAGCCCATACGGTATGAAGAGCATATAGATTGCCCGCATTATCCGGGCGCAAAACGCCGTAGAGATTCATGAATGCGAGATAAAGGATGATGCCTGCGAAGAAGATGAGTGTGTATTTATCATCAAAGGTGAAGGTTATACTTCTATTTCGTAGATAAGCAGCGATAATAACGCCGATGATAATGATGATACCGATGCTGATGATGATGCCGATGGTGGATAGAGCACCCACGATACAGGTGACGAGGAATGTTATCCACACGGATATCGCATTCCCGATAACAAAAGATAAGAAAGCGCGTTCGAGCATGGAGAGCCTGATGCTCAGGATAA
>JAGGRS010000087.1 GCA_021159475.1 Candidatus Methanophagales archaeon | reverse complement strand
ACCTTCTATCTCCCTCTGGTTATCATGAATGCAACAACCGGAAGGGGCTACTGGCGGTCAATCTCAGGCAGTTACAATGGCACAGCGACACAGGCGCGGACGCTTCACGGGCAATTGTTCAGTATGCCTGCGGGAATGGGGATAGAGGAGACACTGGACAATGGCACCATACCCGCGATATTGAAGAACAGTTTAAATTCCACATCTCTCGCACTATCTGCGGATAGCACGGTTATGAAGAGGGGTAAGGGCTGGGTGATAAGGGACAATATAAAGAAGAATATATTTCTAATCAAAAGGAAATCGGGACATCTGAATGTTTATCTTTATGGTGTCAACGCCGGACAGCCAAATATGAAGGCGTGGACTCCGGATTACATAAATCCCGTGAGTTTCGTTAAGGTCTTTGAATACGTAAAAGGAGCGAAAATAGAAGGAACTGCACCTGAGGGCAGTATTGTCGAAGTCGCAACCAATGTAACCACAAATCAGGGCAGGAGATTCGTATACTTCAACCGAACGATGGCGAACTCAAACGGCAGTTATTCGTTCATAGTGCCTTATTCAACCGAAGGACCGATAGAAAATGGCACTAACTTCGATGTGCTCGCATCCACATATAAAGTGAGAGCGGGTCATATAGTGAATGGTGCTCCCGTATGGGACGTGGAGAAGGAGGTGCACGTGCCAGAAGAAGCGGTGATGAACGGCAAAACGATAAATGTGGACCTGACCTGATATATAGTCATTCCAGTAATAAATGCACTTAAAACCACGAGATTAACACAATATCACGAAGTGAGAATCAGGTCCATCAGTGTTTTACTATCCACCTCCACACGCGTTCGCCATCCGATATAGAGCAAGTTCTCATCCTCTCTCAGGTAGCCCTGCACGATGTATCGCTCCAGAGCGCGTATAACTCTGCGTCTGGGGAATTTCTCAGCAAGGAAATCCTCAACCGATTTCCTTGACGCCTTCCCCTGCTTCGCTATGATATATGCTAACGATGCAGAGAGTATAGCCACATCGTCTATCCTGAGTCCGGAAGCTTTATCGGTCAGAAGGTCTTTGAGCACAACCACGAACCTCTCATTATCCGAGCCCTCACTTATCCGTCTTACCTCCATCCCGAGTTTGAGCAGAATCGAGTTTAGAATCTCAATTATCTCCATGTAATCATCGCCGAGTGCTTTCTTGAGTTCCCAGGCTTTAACGCCCGGGGTTCTGTGCCTACGGAATAATAATAGCTGAGCTGCCTTCTTCACCTTCCGCTCTGCCCTTTCTCTCTCCTCTTGCTCCATCTCTCCCAATCTTCATAGCTTATCGCGATAGGAATAGACCGTTTCTCACCTGGATATTCTTCATCCTCACCACCACTACCGCCGCTTTGACCGCGACTGCGTGGATATATGAATATCTTCTCTTCCAGCGGTTCGATATCAAGCTCTGCTTTACCCTCACTTACTATATAACTGGTTAGATATGCCTTTCTTACACTGTCTTCAAAACTATCGCCATACACAAAATCATAGTATTCTGTTCTGCCCCGCGCTTCAAGCTCATTCAGCACCTGCTGTATCTGCTCCTGAAATTCGGTCTGCGATAAGATATGGAGTGCAATCAAATCATCCAGTTTGAGTGTGCCTGTTTCTGGTGTTGAAGCAGCACCAAAAGCACTCTTTCGCTCACTCAGTGGTAGCAGTGCGTTCCAGTAATCGAGACCCTGCTTCAATCGCTCAGGTGTGATTCTGTCCAGCGATACAATGGGATGCCATGCTTTAAAGAATGCAGATGCCAGCTGAGCCGGTTCCATGAGCTTCAATTTGAATTCAACCAAAGCGGGGTCAATGTAGAACGATGCTGAGCGGTCTTTTATCCATTTACACTGTAATTCAATCACCTTTGTCAGCTCCGATATCGCTTCTGCATCTAACATAAGGTCGTCTATACTCTTCCATCTCCTCACATACTCGCCAAGAATCGTGAGGAATCTCTTTACGTCCAGGTCAAACGGGTCGGTATCCGCACGCTGTATGGTCTTGCAGAAGTTGATCAGTCGTAAGATGTCTTCTGGCGCTTTCATCTCCGCTCACCTCCACCTTTTATAACACTTTTCATATACGGTAGCAAGCCACCTGCGAGGATGATGCTCCGTTCTCGTTCCGTCAGTTGCGTGCGGACTTTGAATTCATATCCATTCTTACCCTTATTCTTGCTTTTATCTCTCACTACTATCTGCTCATTGTTCGCTAACCGCCACCTCACATCCGGTATCTCCAGTTCATCACCCCTGTCTATTAGACCGTAGTCAGCTCTGGAATCGAAGATGAGGGGCAGGATACCGAAATTAATGAGATTCGCCATGTGTATGCGCTCGAACGATTTTGCAATCACAGCCTTTACACCCAGGAATGCGGGACATAGAGCTGCATGCTCGCGTGATGAGCCCTGACCATAGCTATCGCCCGCTACGATGATATTATACTTCCCTTTTCTCATGGTCTCGCTCGCTCGCTTATAAAACTGCCTGTCCAGCGGTTCAAATACAAACTCCGCATACTTCGCTATGTTTGACCGATACTTCATCCTGCTCCCTGCCGGTATTATATGGTCGGTGGTGATATTGTCGCCGAGTTTAATCGTTACGAGCCCTGAGATGGTATCAGGTAGTGGTGAGAACGAAGGTGGAGCGCCTATATTGGGACCGCGATACACCTTTACCCCCGTGGCGCTGGTGCGTGCGGGCTGGAGAATCATGCTGTCATCTATATAAAACTGCTCAGGCAGTGCAATATGGGGATATTGCAATCCGAGTTCTCTCGGGTCGGTAATTCTGCCGGTGATAGCAGCCGCAGCGGCTGTCTCCGGACTCACAAGATAGACCTTCGCACTCTTCGTGCCTGAACGCCCCATAAAATTCCTGTTACTCGTTCGTAATGATACGGCATCTGTTGCTGGTGAATAGCTATTGCCGATACAGAACCCGCAGGTGCATTCAGCAATTCGTGCTCCGGCATTGATGAGTGAAGTCAATCCCCCAGCAATAGCGATATTCTGAAGCACCTGTCTGGAGCCCGGCGCAACTATCAACTCCACATCTGGATGGACCTTCTTACCTTCCAGTATCTTCGCAACGGTCATCAGGTCTTTAAAAGAGGAGTTGGTGCAGCTACCTAT
>JAGGRS010000206.1 GCA_021159475.1 Candidatus Methanophagales archaeon | reverse complement strand
GATAAGATCAGTATCAAAACTTATGTTGATGGTGAGCCTGTGAATTTGATTGCTAAGAGCATAGACGTGGCAAAAGGACAGCCAATAAAAGTGTCTGAGATCAATTTCAATAGTCCCTGTGGCGCTTGCATGGTCCATAACGCAAAAGGTATCTGCATTGTGAGGCGCTGGGAAGATGTATGGACTGAATGGAGAACAGGAAAAGAGATAATAGTGAATACAGATGCCAGTGGTTCAAGAACTGGTATTGGCGGTATTAAACATGGAGTTATCTTTAACCTTTTAATAGACAAATGTCAAGTATTACTTGGCAATGAAACCATTACAATAGACGCAGGCAACGAATCATCATATAATACCATGTATACTTTGCAATTAAAACTAAAAGAGGATTTTCAGGAGAATTGGAAGGATTACGAGAGAATTCTTGTCGGTGAGAATTACACGCTCATAGCAAATGTGGAAGATGATGTGATGCGAAACGAGACATATTTATATGGGACAGACCTCGCGGTAACCGATTTGGAGGTTAATGACACATACTTTGACGGAGACGAAGTGAACATCACCGCGGTAATAGAGAATTTAGGGTTGAAGAATGCCACAGAGTTCTGGGTAAACTTCTCTTATTGCTATGATTGTGGTAGTGTCTACGAAGTAACAATTCCAATTAATAGCACCTTTTTTGCTTCGGGTCTTGAAGCAGGCAACAAAACAAACATTTCCGTGTCATGGAATGCGAGCTTATATAAAAAGGGTAAATTTTGGAAGCATAATTACGAGATACATGTTACAATCAATACGCTCGACAACGCAAAATACGAGGAGAATACGAATAACGATTTAATGAAGAAGAGTGTGAGTGTGGAACGCTCTCGTGACTTCTTCATTCAGAACTTGGTGTTTGCTATGGATAATGAAACGCTTGACCCGGCACATTTGCCCTCTGGTGCGAATGTGACGGTGAACGCTACGCTGAACATAACAAACCTTGCGAATCGCGGCGGTACCGTAAATGTGAGTTTCTATGTTGATAAAGTGGATACTGAAAAGGAAAGAGGATACGAAATAGGAAGCGGAGTTGTGGAATTTGATGCAGGTAATGGAACAGGTCACATAAAGATTAATTGGTCCTTATGGGACTTTTCCATTGAAAAATTGGTTGGAAATGAGTGGCTTTCAGAATTAGTGAAAATCGGTGGCAATCATACCTTAATCGTGGTTGCAGACCCTGAGAATGAAACATATGAACTGAATGAATTGAACAATAAGTCTATCCTGCCGATACATGTGGATGCGCCGGAACTGACCATCACAAATATCGGTTTTGAACACGATAATAGCGAGATAAGCGAAAATGAGGGTGTGAATATCAGCATTGATGTTGCGAACTATGGCGATGAGAACGCCACAAATGTCTCTTTAGCTGTGTATGATTGTGCGAACAGGCACATTGAGGACAACGATACCAGCGTATATGGTTCTTTACATCCCGGAGATAAGGAAGCGCCGATAGAGCGTGAAAATGCTATTGCTATGCGTCTGTATCTGGATACGGACATAGACATGGGTAAGGTTGTTATTCGCAATGGCAATAGCAATCAGATAGAATTGATAGGAGGCAGCGGTGTGATATTCAAGGATGAATTAAGCTATTATGAGAATTTCCATGGCTGGACGCCATGGATAATCGGCAATAATGTCAGTATAGAGGCGATAGGCAATGCTTCGGCAAAAGTGAGCAAGGTGTATTATCTGGAGAGGAGTAACAGGATTTTCCCACTCGGGAACGAGAACAAAACTTATAACTTCACAATCAATAAAGGTAAAACTACTGTTATACACGTGGGTAACTGGACTGCATCCACAGCTGGAGAGCACATTATCGTTGCTACGATAGACCCCGAAAATGAGATTCAGGAATACAACGAGTTTAATAACACATTTGCAAGATACATAGCGGTGAACACCACCGACCTTGCCGTCCATGATATAGGATTGAAATGGCTAAACAGCACACAAATAGGAGAAAATGAAATTATAAGAGATAATGACACCGTGAGAATAGTTGCGAATGTGACGAATACGGGTGTGGCATCAGCCAATAGTTTTAATGTGAGGATTCTGGTTGACAATGATGAGAAGCTTAACGAAACAGAGGATATTCTTCTGGAGCCGGGGAATTCAACCGAGTTATCGGTGGAATGGAAAGCAGAAGTAGGCACGCATGTGATAAAGGTAGAAGTGGATTACAACAATGAAATAAATGAGACGAACGAGACGAACAATATAGCGGCGTTGGAAATATATGTGCGTGGTGCAGAAGTAAAAGGAAACATAACATGGCAATCCGAAGGACTTCATGGACAGATACTATTTGACCCCAAGCAACCCTATGACGAGGATGAGGTGAATATAACAGCAGTGATAAACAATACAGGAGAAGTCGCAGCAAGTTTCAGTCTCGCATTGATGTTTGATTATAAGCCTGCGGATGTGAAACAGAAATTCAGTGATGATGGTGAAAAGAGCTGGGATTTGAATTATGACAATGCGACGTGCATATACTTATATATAAACATACCTCCAGACATAAGCGAGTATAACATACTTGCGATATATGACAGGAACGGCGGAGAAATAGCGAGAACCGATAAATCATGCTGGGTTCATGTTCCCGGTGATACAGCAGAGATAGAAGAAATCATCAGTTCCTCCATGGGTCCATCACCCGGGCATATAGTTTACAGTATCTCCGCTTACCCTGTTTATAAATCCAATTTAACCGCAAAGAGGACATTGAATCCGAATTCTTCTGTAACCATTTCGATGACGAAAAACGTAACAGCGGGCAATCATACGGTCATGCTGTTCATAGACCCTGAGGGTGAAGTGCCTGAGGATGTGGACAACAAGAGTGATAATATAGTGATAAGAGAGATGCAGGTGCTGCCGACGAGGGACTTCATCGTTACTGAAGTAGAACCCGAAAAGACGAGCATTTCTGATGCCGAAAAGATAAATATAACTGCGAATGTGACGGATATTGGATTGAAAGAGATAGCAGAGGGCTTTGCGAACAAAACTATCCATCTATCCTCCAGTTCCAGCACAGCTTACAGAAATAGCACGACGAAAGTGCGGTTCGTGGATTATGAAACTGAAACACGCATTCACAAATA
>JAGGRS010000209.1 GCA_021159475.1 Candidatus Methanophagales archaeon | reverse complement strand
AAGGAGACAGTGAGGTGGTTCGGGCATGAAGTTTGACCTGGAAAAGGGTAAAAGGCAATTACTTATTACTTCACCGCCACCGCCACTGATACCATCTTACGAGCCTGAATATAACAAAAGAAGCGCAAAGCGTGAGTATAATGTATAGAACTTGCATTTCTGGTGCGCTTACTCGTGCATGTTCATCTTTGTTCGTGGAGGAAGCGTTCCAGTCATAAAGGAAGACCTGGTCATAAAAGGATGCGATAGCACTGTTATCTATTATCACACCCGCCTCACGGTTATAAATCGAGTGCGCATTCCAGTTCAATGATGCTATAAGCACCTTCTTGCCATCCACGACCAATCCTTTATTGTGCACCTTAGCCAGACCAAGAGAGTCCAGGTCAGCTAATTTAGCCTCAAGACTCAAATTTGACGACCGCGCTATCCTGTTCAGCTCTGATACCACTTCATCATTGTTGTTATCACCCCCCAAATACCTGGAATCCAGCAGAATCTTCACGTCACAGCCCCTCCTTGATGCTTCCACGAGCGCCGATATGAATGGATTCGGCTCATCTCCCCAGTTCATCGCCGCAGAGAATAGCTCTACGTGTATATACTCCTTCGCGTCACTTATCATGTCCAGTATCGTCCCCGAGCTCATAGCGGAATCGGGCGCCAGGACCGGTATCACTGTGAGGTTTGTTCTCATTGTATGCGGTTTAAATACAGGCGTGTAAGAGCCTTCAGGTATTCCCATCTCCATCTGGCTTCTGCCATTCGTCACCTTAGATACTGACACCCCAGCCTCAGCACGCTGAAGGTCGTCGAGGAATAAATCCGTGAAGTAATGCGCTATCTCCCTATTCCTTATCACAATGCCCCAGCCACGATTGCCACAGGTTCCGTCATACGGCACGCCGGTGTATTTCCAGTTCTCTGACATCAAAATCAGTGTCTCACCATCTATGATCGCATATTTAGCGTGATTTAAGAACCTGTCATGAGCGAACCGAACAGTGCCGCCATTGCTCGCTATCTGCTCCGCTATATACCGCTCTTCGTCTTCCATACCGCCCACCGGGCGACACTCCAGCAGGAGATAAACACGCACACCCCTATGCATGGCATCTAAAATAGGCTCCAGAAGCTCGATATTGTCAAATTCATAGAGATTGAGGTATAGAGAAGAGGAAGCATTATCCAATTCGCTCTTCAGGACTGTGAAGCTGCAATCAGGCGATACGAAGGTGGTAACACTCGTGTTGGTGGCGGGAATTAGCTCTGGTGGATGATACGAAGCCCCAAGAGGTAGAATAACCCAGTCAGAGGCGGTATCGGTATCCTCATAAGCTTTTCTGTGGAATACCATTCCCGATACCGGCTTCTTCAGTGGCTCACCGCGCCAGCCAGGACCATTATATGGGGAATCGCCGTATACCAGCACGTCTGCCACCCTGCCATAATTGTCACGCAGAATGACCTCATCACCACGATTGCGCAATGCAAATGCCGTACCATTTAGCTTTAAGGTGGCAACGATAATATCAGCATCGGAGCTGGCATATACGGGAGCCTGCCGCGCGAGGTATATCCCTCTGCCGGGTGGTATGGAGACATGAGGGAAAGTGTAAATCGCTTCATTATCTGTTATGCTCCAGTTCGCAATGTCCACCGAATGGGCGCACTGATTTGTTAATATTATATATTCGTCCGGTTCGCCCTTCATCATGGTCTTTGGATAAACCTCGGTTATCAACAGCGGGGAATATGCATAAACCGGGACGAGCGACATGAATAAGAAGGTGATAATGATGGCGGTAATCAGTGCGATTGAGTTTGAAGTTAATCTAACCACTCTCATCTCTCTAAAAAATATAATAATCAATCATAACATAATATTGCGTTAGATGAAAGTAAGAGTATCCGAATTAACGCAGTATTTGGTATGTCCCAGATTGGTGTATTTCGGAACGCAAGGGCGGGGTTATGAGTCATACGCACATACACATGCACATACAATGCGAGAAAAGGGCATGATAGAGGGTTTCATATTGAAAGAGTTCGCATTTAACCTCCATAAAATCACTGACTGTGAGGACATCGCAGCCATAACAGCTATAATAGGGGATATAGTGGAGTCGGTGCCACGGATATACAGGGAGGAGCTGGAGGGGCTGGAGCTGGATTTGATGGAGGCGGTGAAGCGTGATTTTATTCAGGGTATGAATGATGAGTGGCTGAAGAAGTTGAGGACCGAGAATGAGCTGACGGAACTGGAGCGTGTGCATGGATATGAGCGTGAACGAATGATGTATTCAGAAAAGCTGAACCTGAGTGGCAGTGTGGACAAGTTGATAATAGCAGATGAAGAGGTGATACCGTGCATGATAAAGACGGGTAAATCGCCGGGATATGGCGTATGGCGAAGCGACCGTGTACAACTGGCAGCGTATGCAATGCTGATTGAGGATGAGTTCGGGAGCACAGTGAAGCGTGGGTTCGTGCAATACATAAGGGAAGCGGAATTTCGGATGACACAGATAAGAAGAAGTGACCGTGCAGAGGCATTACGGATACTGAAGCATGTGAGACGGATAAAGCAGGGCGCCTTCCCTGATAAAGGCAGGAATGCACCATGTGAAAATTGTGCATATTCAAAATACTGTGATACGCGAAAGACGCTCCTGTCTAAATTGTTGGGTAAATAAAAGGATAACATGGACTTTCATTCCAGAGGAGGAGGTGATGATTTTTATGTTATAGTCAACCTTCGCTTATTATTTCCGCCTGCATCACCATCTCCTCAATCTGGCGATAATAGACTGCCATCTCCAAGTTCCTCCTTCGCATAGAAGCAGGTATGGGAAGCTTTGTATAGTATAAGGTATTTTCCTATCAAGATAGCCATAACATTATTTCTGCATTTTCAACATTAAAGATAATCGCTCATCCCCCTAAACCATCGGGAACAGAATGATGGATGGAAGTTTTCTTCGAGTTGAACAAGAGCTCAAAGAATGAGATGTAGTTGCGCAGATAGTGTTTTGATACACCCCTGAATTTTATCAGCCATGCTCTCAGGAATCCGTGTCTGTTTTCAGCAGTGTTCACGTGCACACCATCCTTTGCATATTCTTTTGAATGATTCACGAATCTGTGCTCTTTCACGACTTCCACTCTATTACCCCTCGTATATCGAATATTCATCGGTGTTAACCCTTATCTCACCCTCAGCGACTG
>JAGGRS010000193.1 GCA_021159475.1 Candidatus Methanophagales archaeon | reverse complement strand
CAGGTTTGAAACGATAGACAAGCGGTTCGAAGAGGTGTATCATAGATTTGAAGTGATAGATAAGCGGTTCGAAGAGGTATATCGCAGGTTTGAAGTGATAGATAAGCGGTTCGAAGAGGTATATCGCAGGTTTGAAGCGATAGATAAGCGTTTTGAAGAGGTGTATCACAGATTTGATAAGGTGGACAGAGACTTTAAAGATTTGAAGGATTGGGTAGGTATAGTGGTAGGGGGATTTCAAAGAAGAGCAGGGCGAAGTCTTGAGGATGCGGTTGCAGGAACTTTAAGAATCGCTCTGGGCAGGGAAGTGAAGCCGGAGAATATCATGATGAGAAAGAAGATAACGGATGATGAGGGTTTAATAGGACCAAAAGGGCGAAGTTACGAGATTGATTTATGTGTAACAGATACGGAAAGCCTGATATTTGAGATAAAATCATATGCCGAAGAGGAGGACATTGAAAGATTCAATGACAAGGCGGAATTGGCGATAAGGAAGTTGGGCTTGAAGAAAGTGGAGAAGGCGCTGATTACGCTTGAGAAGCGTCCTTCAGTGGTGGAACTGTGTGACAGGTTCGGAATCCTGGTGGGTTAAATTGTGAAGGCGAAGAAGGAGCGATAAAGGCTAAGCAAGGCACGAAGAAAAGGAAAGGTTGATTGGTAGGTTCTGGAAAGAAAGAGCGGTTTATATCGCGATAATCGTGTTTTTTCTGTGGAGCATTTTTGAAAGGGTTTAACGGAGCCGCTGGGATTTGAACCCAGGTCATCGGGTCCGAAGCCCGAAGGGATAGTCCGCTACCACACGACTCCTTTATATTAATTATGGATAGTTATCTATCATAATTATAGTTTCCTGCAAAAGCCATCTTGAATCAGAGTAACTACCACGATTTCTCCCTCAAATACAGGAAAGAGCATCGGTTACGATGTAACTAACGTAATATCGCTTCTATCTGTGCATATATCTGCTTGTCTCTGAAATGCTTTATAGAAATCGCACCTGATGGGCATATCGCATTGCAAGAGCCACATCCCTTACACACAACCTCGTTCACACTCATCGTGCCTCTGTTATCAGGCATTAAAGCCCCAAAGGGGCATATCGCTTCACATATCCCACAGCCAGTGCACAGGCTCACATCTACCTCAGCCACAAGTGGTTCTATCTCCACCTCACCCTGCATCAGCGGTATCGAAGCCCTCATCGCTGCACCAACTGCCTGCGCAACACTATCGGGGATATCCTTCGGCGATTGGCAGCAGCCTGCGACGAAGATGCCGTCAGTGAACGTATCAAGAGGTCGGAGTTTTGGATGCGCCTCCATGAAGAAGCCATCCTCACTTCTCGTGAGCTTCAGTATCCTTGCGAGTTCCTCTGTCCCCTTAGCCGGGACGATAGCAGTAGCAAGAACCACCAGATCCGCTTTTATCTCTATTGTTCTACCGTCGCTACTCCTTGTTCTTACCACCACACCGCTTTCCTCTTCTTTCTCCACTCTCACCGGCTCTTCAAGTTCTTTCCTTATATACTCCACACCCTCCTCACTAACGCGATTGTAAAACTCCTCAAAACCCTTGCCATACGCTCTCACGTCGTTGTATATCACCCATACATGCGCATCGGGAATCTTCTCCCTTATCAGGTGCGCCTGCTTCGCTATGTACATGCAGCATACACGAGAGCAGTATGGAGTCCCAGTTCGTGGCTCTCGCTCTCGCTCGCGCGAGCCCACACAGGATATGAAGACCACCTGCTTCGGCTCTTTACCATTTATCACTATCCTGCCGCCTGTGGGACCTGAAGCGACCGAAAGCCGTTCAAATTCCAAGCCGGTCAGGACTTCCTCATATTTATACCCATATTCCGGCAGTTCAGAGACATCGAGCAACTCGTAGCCCGTAGCAACTATGATGGTCCCCACTTCTATCTCCGTCTCACGCTCTTTCTGTGTGAAGTCAATTGCGTCAGCGGGGCATGCATCCACACATGCGGGCGATTCACCGCATTTACCCTTCGTTATGTATAAGCACTTCTCTGCATCTACCGTATATACTGCGGGCACAGCCTGAGGGAAGGGGATGTAAATTGCGCTTCGCTTCGCCAAGCCCATCTCAAATTCTGCGGCAATTCGACCACGAAGCCGGCATGCTGATGCACACTCACCACAACCTGTGCATTTATGCTCGTCCACATATCTGGGCTTATTCCTTATCTTCACCCGGTAGTTACCTATGTAGCCGCTCACCTCCTCCACCTCCGAATAGGTGAGCAGGTGAATGTTCTTGTGACGCGCGACTTCCACCATCTTCGGCGTGAGTATGCAGGAAGAGCAATCGAGGGTGGGGAAAGTCTTGTCAAGTTGAGCCATGTGCCCACCGATAGAAGGCTCTCGCTCCACTAAATAGGTCTCAAATCCCTTATCCGCGACTTCAAGAGCGGCATAGATACCCGATACACCACCGCCAATCACCAGCGTTCTGGGTATAACGCCGACCTTCTTCCGCTCTAACGGAGCCAGCAACGCCGCCTTGCTCACAGCCGATGCCACCAGGTCCTTAGCCTTATCTGTAGCACTTCTAACATCGGCATGAACCCAGGCACAATGCTCTCTTATATTCGCCATCTCGAAGCAATAAGGGTTCATACCCGCTTCTTCACACGCCTTCCTGAATGTGGGCTCGTGCATCCGGGGCGAGCAGGAAGCAACAACAACCCTATTCAATCCGAACTCCTTTATATCACTCTTTATCAATTCCTGACCCGGGTCGGAGCACATGTACTGATAATGCCTCGCAACCACTACTCCGGGTAATCCAGCGGCAAAATCGGCTACATCGGCTACATCCACCGTCGCTGCTATATTCACACCACAATGACAGATATAAACACCTATGCGTGGCTCCTCTATCTCTATCCCGTTCGCCATCACCCTTTTATTTATTTTTATTGTATTAATTTCACACCAAAAACATCAAGCGCGCGTGCCACGATAAAATGCCGGCGATGCGGGCAGCAGAGTAGCACCCGCTTTCCCCACCACCATGTTCCCCTGATGTATAAGACTGAGTGGTGTAGACTGAGTGGTGTCTCCTTTGGAATAATCACTATTTTTCCACTTCTTAAGAATATAACTTAATAGCGGGTATCCAATCCTCGTATCTCTTGCCATTTGCATCTATGAATTCTGTGCAATTGATGAAAGAGCCGTCTAAGGTTGTATGTGTTTGATTGT
>JAGGRS010000154.1 GCA_021159475.1 Candidatus Methanophagales archaeon | reverse complement strand
TTTTAAAAGTTTTTTCTTTTTTCATCCCGGGGCGAGCCTGTAAATCGTTCACACCTTCATACTGTGATAATAACCAGTGTTATAAAAACAACAAGAACGAGAGAAGCGGACATCTGGCTCGGGTCAGATTCCGCCTTTCAATCTGAAAGTCTCCAGGATATTAGCCACATCCTCACACTGGTCCATCGTATCCTCAAGAATCGCCACTATCTCCTTCAGCAGTAATCGCTCAAGAACATCATCTGAACTCTTCGTCGGTGTGGTCATCAACTTCCTGAGCCATCGCCTGTTTATCTCATCCGCTTCGTTCTCCAGTTCGTTTATCCTTATGCAATGGGCTTCTAAACTCCCCTCCTCGCATCTCATGTCACGCAAGCAACGCACTGCGGCACATATCTCCTCCGATGCCTCCATTATAACGGGCGCGAATTCAACCACGGGCTCGGGCGGTGTTGGTGCTTGCGTAAATGTCAATCTCCTCACCGCTTTCTCTATCCCGTCTATCACATTGTCGAGGTTATGTGCGAAGTAGCGAATATCACCCTTCTCCTCCGTTACCCGCGTATGGTCGAAGAAAAGCTCCTCTATTATCTCATGAACGATTGAATCCGCTTCTTCTTCAAGTATCCCGAGCCGGGTGCTGACCTCCTCGAGCTTAGAATAATCGTTGCTCAATTCAACCAGGAGTCCCGCAGCATCCACCGCCTTACCTGCAAGGGCTTCAAAGAGCTCGAAGAACTTCTTATCGTGCGGCAGGAAGACCGACATCCGGGGTATGATAGCGCTATTGAAGAGGGGTAAAATATACCGCTGCACCTTGTCTCGCTTCATATCTACATCATTAAATACGTAGAGATGGAAGTATATATTTAAATTTTTCTATTTTTTTGTAATTCTTATCCATCTTACATACCATACTATACAAACTATGCAGATATAACCACGCTAAGAGATGTGATTCAGGAATTCCCTGAATGCTCTGCCCCTGTGTGATACTCTGTTCTTCTCCTCTGTACTCATTTCCGCAAATGTCGTTCCTCTGTATTCAAATATGGGGTCGAACCCAAATCCGCCCTCACCGCGCGCACTATCCGCGATTCTCCCCTCCACGACACCGAGGAAGATGCGCGGCTCCGCCGATGCTGACTGGCAGAACGCAATTGCCGTTTTAAAAGTGGCTCTTCGCTCTTCACCACTCTTACCCGCCATCAAACTCAATATCCCCTCATTGCCTATCGTCCTGAATACGAATGCGGAGAAAGGACCGGGGAAGCCATTTAAAGCGTGAATGAAGAGTCCAGAATCTTCGATGAAGAACGGGGTCTTTGCCCCTTTCTCTCGCCTTATGTAATTCGCACTCGCCTTCACCACTTCCTCTATCTCATCCAGCTGTAACTCAGGATACTCATAATTGAGATGCTGGATAGAGATACCACTATCAATAGCCAGCTCCCTTATCTCCTTCACCTTATGCGGGTTCCTCGTAACGAAGTATATCGTTCTCAATCCGGTCTTCACGCTTGCCGCGTCTCTGCCCTATCTCTATTCCACCCGCGGTGCCAGCAGATAACTGACTTTACCCTTGCCTTCCGCCACTTCAAACTCTATCTGGAGTGGATAATCCTTGCCTAAGTTCAGTGTTACATTCTCGGCATGGCTCATACCCTTGCTCATCGCGGCGATATAGTCCAGAGTGAACAGAGAATGAAGCGTTCCAGGCGTCAGATGAATCAATTGCTCCTTCCTCAAGCCCAGACGTAACTTGTCCATCTCGCCCTCCACCTCCATGTAGAATTCATCGCCGTCCACACCGAGCAATATATACTCACCCACCTTCTCAGCGGCTCGTATCGTCCTCCTGAAATCCTCTATATCCATGACCACCTGCACGGGGAACTCAAGTTCGGGCACCTTCGGCTCTTTCCGCAACGATGAGGGCTCCAGCAGGTTCACTGTATAAGCAAGACTGCCCATTCGCATATACAACTTCTGCGCTTGCTCGTCAACCGAAAGCCGAACCTGCTCTCTACCCCCGATGCCCAGGATACTGAGCAGCTTCTGGAAATCCATACCTATCTCCAGTCCCTCATCGTGTGCTCCGTTCGAGAACCGATAATCGTCGAACGCATCATTCTGCAACTGAAAAGTCACCATAGCCACGTTAGAGGGGTCTACTGCCCTCAAATTCAAGCCCTCTGCCGATATCCTCAGCTTTCCTTCGTCCACCACTGCAATTATTGCCTCTATGCACTCTTTTAATACGCCTGCGTCTATCTCGGCTTCAAACATCCTTCATACCTCCATCCATAACATCCATAGTTAAATAATTAACATTCTTTTATTTTATTTAACCCCCTGTATAGTTCACTATTCCGTGCCATATCAACCAGATATTTGACCATGCACGCGTGTTCAACCGAACTGAGGATGACAAAAGCTTCGTCCACTGTGGCGCCTCGGGCGAATGTGCCGTGCCCACGTGCGATTACCGCCTTATGGTCGCGAAGTGCCGATGCGGCATTGCTCGCCAGCTCGTCTGAGCCGATACCACCACTAACAATCGGTATCTCATGCAGTAGATATATACTCTCGGAATCTTCAGGCACTATCTGCTCATCGGGTTCATAAAGCATAGAGAGCGCCACTGCGTATCTTGAGTGCCCGTGCAGAATTGCGAGTGCGGAAGTATGTTTATAAATCGCACGGTGGACATTGACCTCTGAGGATGCTATCACGTCCAGTTCATCGGGCGTTGCCGGGTCTATCGGGACGGAGATAATCTGCCCTTCAAGCTCGTCAAGCATGCTCCCCGTTGTGCTTATCAGCATGTAGTCCCCGACACGCTTGCTGACATTGCCAAAGTGGGAATGCACAAGCCCGGCATCCACCATCTTCTTCCCGTATTTTATCAATTCCCGCATTTCTATCTCTATATTCCTATATATCATTAAGCCGTTAATAGCAACGCTCATCCCCCTAAACCATCGGGAACAGAATGATGGATGGAAACCAAGTTTTCTTCGAGTTGAACAAGAGCTCAAAGAATGAGATGTAGTTGCGCAGATAGTGTTTTGATACACCCCTGAATTTTATCAGCCATGCTCTCAGGAATCCGTGTCTGTTTTCAGCAGTGTTCACGTGCACACCATCCTTTGCATATTCTTTCGAATGATTCACGAATCTGTGCTCTTTCACGATTTCGAGCTCATCTATGCCCTCGTATATCGAATATTCATCGGTGTTAACCCTTATCTCACCCTCAGCGACTG
>JAGGRS010000226.1 GCA_021159475.1 Candidatus Methanophagales archaeon | reverse complement strand
GAATGCACATGTATGGCTGGCTATAGGTATGGTTTAAACTTGAACAACTCTTCTAATCTCTATATCGCCTATTTTCTGTATAAATGTTTTTTCTACAAAACGGGGACACTAAAAACTTTACTTATTTACACTGTTTTACCTGTATCGCTTTTTATCCTCCTCTGTATCCAGTCGCACTTCTGATGTTCGCACTGCTATGGCTCTCTATACCTCCACATTCGGTATTCCGCCTTATATGCGTCATAGATTGTATTATTCCTGTAATCCACATCCAGATGAATAGCCCAGTAGCCATAACGCCCTTTATCAACCAGTATTTCTATCGTCCGGGTATTATGTAGCCCGGTCAGGCGGTCCTCCACGGTGTATAACTTCCAATAAGGGTCTATTATACACCAGTTGGACAATTTCCGCCAGTCACCCCCGGTGTATATCATCCCATAGGCGTGCACGCCCGAAGAGCCCCATGCTATCGTCTTCGGTCCCAGCTCCTTATATGCTAACCGGCACAGGTCTCGTGCATAATGAACACAAACAGCAGAGTCGTTCTTTGGCGGTTCCAGACTCGTGCACTCTTTTATCCATGTTAAAACTCGGTAGGGATTCTGTGGATACACGGTCTCGCCGAGTATGAGCGCAGGTGCTCTGCCGCGTTCGATTGTATAATTGCTCATGTTCCAGACCGAGATATTTACCGCCACCTGATAGCGATAATTCAGTGGGACATGGTCGGCGAAATAGTAAAAGTCACGATAATCGCATCTAAAATCCGCATTCAGATCCCATGGGACATAACCTGCGTATCGCTCGTTAAAATGCGACTTCAATATATCCAGGTCATGCTGGTTTATATATCCATCATTGTTGAAATCAAGGTCAGTCAAGCCCGCTCCTCGCCTCGCCATAACCGCAGAGGCTGAGCTCCACAGCACCAGGAAGCACAGCAGGATTGCACTCAATCTGAAGGTGAGGATAACCAAATTCCTGACTCTAACTCGCATCTCCACTCCACCTCCATCTAACCTCCAACCAATTCTCGCACCTTATCCTTTATATCGGTGGCATGCATGATTGAAGTGCCGACAAGCAGGGCATTGGCGCCCGCATTGAACATCCGCGTGGCATCCTCACTGCTCGCTATCCCGCTCATTGCAATCAGTGGCACACTCTCAGGTATTTTTGACTTGATCTCAGGTGCAATCGCTTCAAAAGTCTCGAGTCTCACTTCCAGTGTATCAAGATCGCGATTATTTACGCCGATCAATATGGATTTGTTTTCAATCTCGCTCAGGTCAGGGAGTTTGTCCTTTGAAGCACCGTCTATCTCCACGAGGCACTCCAGACCGAGAGAAGATGCCTTATTCACCAGCTCTATCAGCCTTCGCTCACTCAGGAATCGCACTATCAGCAGAATAGCATCTGCGCCGTGAACATACGACTCCATTATCTGGAACTCATCAAATATGAAGTCCTTCCTCAATACCGGTATAGAAACTGCGAGTTTGGCTGCTTTTAAGTCCGCTAAAGTGCCGCCGAACGCCTCTTCGGTTAGCACTGAGACCGCACATGCGCCACCTTCCTCTATTGCTCGCGCCGCCTCTTCGGCATCTACCTCTACCGCTATCTCACCTTTCTTCAAGCCCCGCCTCTTCAATTCCCCTATTACCGGTCGCTTACCCCGCGCCTCCGCATCGGCTATCGCACTCCTTATGCTCCTCCGCTCTTCTAAACGCCTTATTAATGCGCGTTTCCGCATTAAAATCCCCTCTATCTCCGTCATCTTCCATCCCTCCTTCTATCCTCAATTTATATATTCGTGGATACCGATGTTTTTATGTGCGAAGCTCATTGAATAATGAGAGAGTGGAAAGGAGATGAGAGACGTAGCGATAATAGGAGTGGGGCATACGAAGTTCGGGCGAGCGGATAAGAGTTCTCTGGAGCTATTCTCGGAAGCGGCATTGCAGGCGATGGACGATGCAGGTGTCACGGGCAAAGATATTGAGGGTTTGTTCATGGGTGCCGCGTTACCGGGTTTTGAAGAGGCGCAGGTAATGCCCGCTGCTTTCGCCGCCGCTGAACTCAATCTGGGACCGATACCGGCAACCCGGTATGAGGGCGCATGCGCGTCAGCCTCAGTTGCGATACGGGATGCAGCGATGTGGGTGGCTTCCGGTGATTTTGACGTGGTGCTTGCCGGCGGTGTGGAGAAGGCATTATCCATGGGCACTGCTTTTGCCACCAGGACATTTGCAATGAGCTGCCATTCACCCACTGAAGGTCCGGTAGGGCTCACATTCCCGGGTGTGTTCGCAATGGCTGCGAGGCGTTACGCCGTTGAATATGGCATCCCACTGGATGAGTTGCGTGAGAAGATGGCGTATGTCTCGATAAAGAACCACAAGCACGGTGCATTGAACCCATTAGCTCAGTTTTATAAGAAGATGGGAGCACTCAAGGTAGAGGATGTGCTGAATGCGAGGTTGGTAGCGGACCCACTCACGCTCCTCGACTGCTGCCCTTTCTCTGATGGTGCCGCGGCTATCGTGCTATGTGCCGCGGAGGATGCGAGGCGATACAGCGATGACCCGGTCTATATACTCGGCACCGGTCAGGCTTCTGGCAGTGCGCTATCAAAGATGGAGGACTTAACAAAGCCTGTCTCCAGAATACAATCAGCGAGGACGGCTTTTAAACACGCAAGGCTCGAGCCGAAGGATATAGACATCCTGGAGATTCATGACTGCTTCACCATCGCCGAGTTGATCGCACTTGAGTGCATGGGCTTCTTTGAGTGGGGTGAAGCTGCAAATGCGACCGCGGAGGGCGAAACTGATATCGGCGGCAAGATACCGACGAACATGTCCGGCGGGCTGATAGGCAAAGGGCATCCGATAGGAGCTACGGGCGCATCACAGGTCTACTGGATAGTCAAGCAGATGCGTGGTGAGGCGGCAAAGGGCAATCAGATTGACCCTGTTCCTGAGTATGGTATGACCGATACACTGGGTGGTGACTTCGGCACTCTATGTCACCTGATACTTGGTAGAGATAGGGTTAGGAGGTGAATGGGAGATGGTAACAAATGCGGGTAAGACCCAGGAAGAGATAGAGAAGGAGCTGGAGAAGCAATACATACCATTGAGCTATGGGGAGTATGAAGAAGCATTGAGTAATGGTAAATTGGTGGGTTTGAAGTGCCTCTCATGTGGTAAAATAACGTGCCATCCCATGCCCGTCTGCCAGTGGTGCAGTAGCAGGGATATGGAGCGTGTAGAATTGAGTGGCGAGGGTGAACTGTTAACCTTTACAGTCATCCGCGTGGCGCC
>JAGGRS010000211.1 GCA_021159475.1 Candidatus Methanophagales archaeon | reverse complement strand
CGTTCGTGCTCCCTTCCTCGTAGTTCTCATCGCCCGGTATCGAACTGTTTTCGCCCGGGTCAACAGCGCCGAAATTGATTGCCGCAGCGTCTATTGCGAGACCAACGCAGCTCTTGTAAGTGAAGTTTTCAGTTCCGCTTCCAGCCAATCCACCCGTGTCCGTTGCCGTTACATTCACCGTGTAAGTCCCATTGGCGTAATAGAAGCTCATATTGAACGTTCCATTGAAAGTTGCCGTTATTGTGTCGTGAGAAACCATGTTTAATGTGACCGGACTGTCGGCTACGGCACCTGGACCTGTTATCACAGCCGCTACCGTATATATATCCTCCCAGCCATTGGAGTCACTTACCACCGCAGATATGTTAACGGTCACGTTATCGCCGGGATTTGGGTCTATCTGTACTCCTGGTGTCGTATCATCATCGTCAGGCGTTATCGTTATGCTCTCCACTGCTGGTGCCGCCGCTGGTATCGGCAGTGTGAGATTGAAATTGAACAGCCCGCCATTGTTTATTTCGCTCTGCGTTACCGTATGGCTCGTGGTGTTAAATTGGGTTCCATCCGAGACATTGAATACAAGCACATTGCCAGCACTTACGTTTGTGGTATCGAGTATGAGCTGATAGTAATTAGAGGTGGCATTTGTCTCTGCCTGCCAGTGCATGCCTGTGTTCGTGTTGGTGATGTTTACCGATGAGCCGTTGCAAGGTGTGCCGTTATTGTAATTAACCCAGCCGTAGATAATGAACGGCGTTCCCGGTGGCGCTTCAAGCGTGATATTATAGTTGAATAGTCCACCGTTGTTCACCTCTGTTTCGGTTACGACATGGTTGAGCACTTTAGACTGTTCTCCATCCGGGCTCGTGACATAGAACTGCAAAACCTCGCTGGCATTCAGGTCAGTTCCGTTAGCGAGCATGAGCTGGTAGTAATTACAGCTTGCACTCACTTTAGCAGTCCATTCATTGCTGTTGTTCATATTGGTGATGTTTACCGATGAGCCGTTGCAAGGTGTGCCGTTATTGTAGAACACCCTGCCATGAATTATGTATGGTGTTGAAGGCGATGAGGTTGCGGCGACCGCGGCGGCAAGCATTATTGCTACTGCTGCTACCGCTAATGCGAACAATAATCCTTTCGTATTCATCTTATTCCACCACCTCCATACCATCCCCGTGTGTCGGAGTATATGTAACATTGACTCTGACGTAATCCGTGCCGATATACGAGCGGAACGTCCACCACCAGAGCTTCCATTGCGGACTGTTTTGCTCCGCTATTATAATCAAGGTGTTATCATCATCAATGTAGTCCCCGACATTTTCAGATATACTCCCTTCCAGGGTTACGAAAACATCTGTTTTCCTATCTAACTGCTCATACTTACCGGCTTTAAAGTTCCAGATGTAAAGTGTTGCACCGCGAGTGCCCCAGCCTGCATATCCCATGCCATCCCACAGGACATCTAACTTTGTTATGCTCGTCTCGGGTTCTGCAATATCAAATTTGAACCTGTGGATTGCATAATAGCCATTGGCTCTTGTAAAGTCTATTTTCATCATCCCTTCGTCTCTACTGATTAGCCTGTAATGCCAGCGTTTGAACTCTATGTCTGGGACATCGTTAGAAGCGGGAGGCTTCTTGTTATGCTGATACCTGTATGCCCATTTGTTCGTGCCTGCGCCTGTTTTGAAATCATACGTGACAACTGCCACCCCGTATAGATAAGTGAAGTTCTTTGAACCGACACCTGTTAATCCTCCTTTATCTTTTGCCGTCACATCCACCTCGTAATCGCCTTCAGTGTGATTAGACAGGTTGAATGTCCCTTTGTAGACCGCAGTGGTCACATTGATAACACTATCGAGATGCAAGCTCACAGGGCTATCCTCAACTATGCTCGGACCTGTGATGTTCGCTACAACACTGATTATGTCATCATATCCATTTTTATCCGCTATCGTTGCAGTAATTGTAACAGTTTTATTCGTTGTCGGGTCGGGATTAATCACCTGCACGCCCGGCGTTTCGGGCATGTCGTCCGGTGATAATTCCACATGCACGGTTGGAGCGGCGTTAAGAACGGTCGCATTCATGCCCGCATTCGCCGCATAAACAGGTAGATAGTTCATAGCCAGCGATGCCACTAACACTACCGCTATTACAAGCACCAATTTTTCATTCATTCTCTCTTACACCTCCTTTTCCTCCTTTTATGACCGAACGCCAGGAATATGGATATAAATGATAGCGCGATAATGGCAAAACCAGCCTCAAAACCCGGTATTCCATTCTTATCTTCTCCCAATTCCTCTACTTCTGGCACCGGAACGCTAAATGAGACCTCCTTCTCTTCCGTTTCTTTGCCTGCGTATAAAACACGCCCCTTTATCGTGTAATTTCCGGGTTCCAGGATTTTATAGTATGACACGAGCTTAGCAGTCTCGCCGGATTCTACGAACATCTCTTCACTTCCCAGAACATCAAGCAAATTGCCCTCGTGGTATATCTCACCCCTGAACTTCGCCATTGTGTCTATCTCACCGGTATTCACGAAATTTGCCACGAGTTTTATCACGATGTTCACCAGCGGCTCGCCCTCTATTGCGAGACTATGCAGCACGCCGCTTCGGGTGAGCGAGCCAAGAGGCAGGATTTTGAAATGCAAGTCTTTTGTGGCAAGGACTTCATCGCCGAGTGAAACAGTAATGTTTGCTATGTAATCACCCGTATCTCTACCGGTAGTGTTCCAGAGAACCTTGATAATTCCTTCTTTGCCGGGCTTTATGCCGGTTTCTTCGTGCACGAAGCGGTCAACGACGACGCCCTCTCCCGTTTTTGTTATCGTAACAGCTATCTTCGGTCTCGCAATTACATTGCCCTCGTTCTGAAAGACAACTTTTATCTTAAGCGGGTAGCCCACTTCAGTGTCCGCGGCTGTGATGCTCTTCACACTGCCTTTCAGGATTTGCGTGCCCGTTACCTGGATAACAACCTTTGATGGTATGCGGATGACCGCATGGGCAACAGCACCTTCTCCCCCTCCTCCCTCTGGAATGCTCCGTGCATAGATTGTCGCAGTGTAATTGGCATTTGCTATATCTGCGGGTATGTCAAACTTCACGAGCACGCTCGCTTTGCCTTTTCCCGGTACTGTAACTTCTGTTATTGGTGTGTTCGGCTCGTCCGGTTTGTAAAATGAAATCCAGTCGGCACATTCGCCTTCCGCAGTGAGCTCAAACGTGCCGGTTTCATCGCCGGTATTGAATACCGTTATCGTTCTTTCATACGTTCCACCTTTGAATGCATCGCTGATAGTGATGCTTGCTGGCGATATACC
>JAGGRS010000091.1 GCA_021159475.1 Candidatus Methanophagales archaeon | reverse complement strand
TATATGCCAATGGTAAAGTATTCACAATCTTCGGCTATAAATTAAAGAAGTTCATCGAGCACCGCTATATGAGAAGGGTCAGGGGTTAGTGCTTATAAAGGATAAAAGAGAGTGAAAGGAATATTTTTATCATTGCACATGCAATATGTAGTGGTGTAGTAAAGAAGATGAAAGTAAGAGAGATAATGACACGCCCGGTCATCACGGAAGATGAGAATACAGCAGTGAGGAAGATAGCGGAAGATATGGAGGAGCTTGGTATAGGGAGCGTGGTGATAACTGCGGATGGCAAACCGGTGGGTATAATTACGGAACGCGACATTGCATTAAAAGTATTGTTGAGGGATAAGCGTGCAAGTGAAGTAAAGGCTAAGGAAATCATGTCTTCGCCACTGATTACCATTGATGTAGAAGCCACAGAGGAGGAGGCATGTAAGCTCGCTTCGAGGAAGCGAATAAAGAGGCTGCCAGTGGTTGATGAAGGCGTAGTAGTGGGGATACTGAGTATTCGAGACCTGCTAACACGGAAACCTGAGTATGTAAAGGAATTTTACTTCTGATTATAGGTTATGGATGAGGAAGAACTCGTATTCCAGTTGCTGGAAGAGGAAGTATTATGAGAGCGTTTATAGCAGTTGACCTCTCTGAGCGTATAAGAGCGAAGGTGGAAGCGATAGAGCACCGGTTTGGCGAGTTGAGTGGCGTAAAGCTAAAGTTTGTTAATCCGAAGCAGGCGCATCAGACACTGAGATTCCTCGGTAATGTATCTGAAGAGCGTGTTGAGCCCATAAAACGCGAATTGGAGAGCATAAACATGGAGCCATTCAATATCGTGCTGCGTGGTGCCGGCTTCTTCCCCGCTTCTCGTAAGAGGATACGCGTTCTGTGGGTGGGAATAAGCGAAGGTGTAGAGGAGCTGAAGGCGTTACAGGAACAGGTGGAGACGCGAATGGTCGCCCTGGGCTTCCCCGCTGAGAAACAGCCGTTCAGTCCACATGTCACTATCTGCCGTGTAAAGCGGATTGAATCAGACGCGGGACTAAAACAGCTAATGAGTAAGATAGCGGAGCTGAGCGATGTGGAAGTGGGCGAGATGGAGGTGAATGCGGTGAAATTAAAGAAGAGCACACTCACGCCCCGTGGTCCTATTTACGAAGACGTATATGTGAAGGAACTGTTCTAAATGCTTGATACCGCCATGCCTATGCCTGTTACGAGCGAACTTTTGAGATACATGGTTGTTTTGATTCATCCCGCGAACTCTTCTGCAAGTAAATCAGCTATTTTATACATATTGGCGGTATAATTAGCAGGCAGAGGGTCCATCGGGGCTGTCTCACCTCCTATCTCCTTCGCTATCGCTTCGCACTCCGTAGTAGCGAATTGTGGTGCAACGAAGACATAATGCAGATTGTATCGCCTGGCATTGTCTATGCAATCCTGAATAACTCTGGCTGTCGGCTCTTTACCGCCGTGCTCAACCGGTATTTGCCTCAGCTTATATTGTGCAGCGAGATATCCAAATGCGGGATGGTAAATCATGAAAGCGCGGTTATTGAACCGATCGAGTTTGGAATGGATATAAGCATCCAGAGCATCGAGTTCACGCATATAGGCTCTCGCATTATTGGTATAGAATTCGGCATTCTCAGGGTCCGCCTGAGTGAGCGCATCACGGATATTCATAACCATAATCTTCGCATTAGCGGGTGAATTCCAGATATGGGGGTCATTATCAATGAGAGTTATGCCCTTTGAGGTATCAACGACTTTTATTGCGGGGTTGATAGCGCTTATCTTCTCCAGCCACTTCTGCTCTAACCCCAAGCCAGAACCGACCTTGAAGTATATCCTTGCAGTGCTTATCTGCTTCAATTGCCCAGGTCGGGGCTCATAAGTGTGCGGGCTCGCACCCGGTGGCACCATCACCATGACCTTCACGCGGTCACCACCCACATGCCTGACGAAATCCGCTTCCGGTAGGATGGTTACAACCACGCATATCTTATTGCCATTGCCATTGCCATTACCTCGCAACCACGGGTGAAGTGGAATATAATGCAGGCTCACTGCGAGCATGCCGATGCCGATAATCACCACGACTAAGAGCGTCAGTACTACCCATCTCCTCGTCATTATCTCAGGGTGTATTACCTGATTTTATAAGAGTATAAGAGGAATAATAGAAATAGATATAGAAAAAGAAAAATGGGGGATTGGTGACAAGACAGATGGAAGGGAAGAAGGATTTTGGTGATTTGGTGCGTGAAGTGATAGACAAGGGCAAGTGTGCGCTCTGTGGTGGCTGTGTGGCGACCTGCAAGCTTCTTGACTATGGATATCTCAGTGTGGACTTCTCGGAAGAGCGCCCGGTGATAAGAGAGGGGCAGCGGTGTCCGCCCGATTGTGGATACTGCTATTATCAGTGTCCGCGAGTGGAGAAGCCGGAATTGAAGGAGGGAATAGAGGAGATGTATGAGGTCGTCACGAGGGATGAGGAGATAAAAGCGGTCTGTCAGGATGGTGGGGCGGTTACCTCACTACTTGCCTACGCACTTGATGAGCGGATAGTGGAGGGTTGTATAACCGTTGCAGTGAGCGATAAAGACTGGAAGCCCGAAGTGCGTGTTGCAATGGACAGGTCGAGCCTGATAAAGACGGCGGGCACTAAATATACACCCGCGGCGACACTCACCGGCGTTGCTGATGCCATCTTAGACCATGACCTCTGGAGTTTTGCACTGGTGGGTACGCCATGTCAGATGTCCTCATACGAGAAGATGCTCACTGTTGGACGCGATACCCATAACGCACATGACTTCTCATCCCGTGTCAGGTTGCGAATAGGGCTCTTCTGTAAGGGCTCTTACTCATACGAGAAGTTGATAAATGATTTCATCGCCGCCAGGCATGGCATAAACATAAATGAGATAACGAAGATGCAGATAAGCGAGAATGTCCTGCGTGTGTATGCGGGAGCAGAGGAGCTCTTAAGTGCCGAAATTTCTGAGATAGAGGATTATAAGCGTGATGGATGCAAGGTATGCGAAGATTTCACCGCACTGTTCTCAGATATAAGCGTAGGAAATAACGGCACGCCGGAAGGCAAGTCCTCTGTTATCGTTCGCACCGATTTCGGTAAGGAGGTCTTCGAGGGTGCAGTGGAGCGCGGGTATATAGAAGCGAAGCCGATAGACCCCTCCGGTGCCGAACTGATACACAGGTTGATGAAGCAGAAGAAGGAGGCGGGCATCGCGGAGAAGGAGCGGAGGATGCGAGGGCAGAAGTGAAACTTAAATCTCAACAATCTCGTAATCCAGCTCGCCCAAGCCCAGTCTATGTGCTTC
>JAGGRS010000034.1 GCA_021159475.1 Candidatus Methanophagales archaeon | reverse complement strand
AAAGAAGCCCTGACTGTCCCTTCTATACCGATATAATTCATCAGTGGCATGCAGCAGTGATGCCCTGACCTTACGATTATACCCGCTTTATTATCGAGCATCAATGCCACATCATCCGGGTTCTTACCGTCAATATTGAACGATACGGTGCCTATTCTTTTATCTGAGGATGTATCGTAGCCATAAATTTCAACGCCAGGTATCTCCCGTAGCCCTTCTATGAGCTCCTTCGTCAGCTCCTCCTCTCTTCGCCTCACATTCTCCATGCCTATCGCATTTAAATAATCAACCGCGGCACCGAGCCCTATCGCACCTGATATATCGGGTGTGCCACTCTCAAATCTCTCATTCGCAGCTTTTAACTTATAATCAACGAAGGAAGCGGTCTCCACTCCACCGCCACCCACATTCAGGGGTTCTATCTCGGGCATGAGTTCCTCTCTTATATACAGTGCCCCTATGCCGGTGGGAGCGAGCATCTTATGCCCTGAGAACGCCATGAAGTCACAGCCCAGTTCCTTTACATCCACCGGCAGATGGGGCACCGATTGCGCACCATCCACGAGTAACAGCACATCATTCGCGCGACACAGCCTCGATATCTCGCGAATCGGTAGAATAGAGCCGAGCGCGTTGGAGACATGGCTGACCGCTACGATTCGCGTATCCGCATCTATCGCTGCTTCAAAATCCGAGATATCCAGTTCGCACCTTTTATCACCATTAGCGGGCTTCACCACCTCTATATCTATCCCGAACTTACGCTTCGCACGTAGCCATGGCAGTAGATTCGAATGGTGCTCCATCAGACTGATAACGACCTTATCGCCCTTATGCATGCTGAGTCCGGATGCGACCATATTTATACCTTCTGTGGTGTTCCGTGTGAAGACGACCTCATGAGCGCGTGCGCCAATGAATTTCGCTACCTTATTACGCGCTTCTTCATATTCCGCTGTTGCCATCCGTGTTAGCCTGTGGACGCCTCTACCCACATTCGCATTATATCGCCTGTAATAGTCCAGCGTGGCATTGAGAACAGGCTCGGGCGTCAGACTCGTCGCCGCTGTGTCCATATATATTATACCAGACTCCAGAATAGGGAAATCTCGCCTTATCCGCTCTGTATCTGTATCTATATCAATATCTGTCATAATTTTATACCCCACATCTCTTTTTCTTCTCTTCCTCCTATTTATTATTGTTGATTGATGAACGACCGCAATAAGGACAGGCACGTGATAGAGACGCTGGGAAGGGCAAGGGTGGTAGTGGAGGATGGTAAAGTGGTAGCGATAGGGAGACCGGTGCTGAAATACTGTCCATTATGGGCGAAGATAAGGGGGATAAAGGAGATAAATGAGCACGTGATAAGGGACAATGTGGAGTTCAGGATACGTGATTTCGGCATGTGCACTGCGGCGAGGGCGCTGGAGCTGGATGTCTTTGTTGGCTTCGGCGCTTCTGAGACGCTAATGACCGCGCTTCGTAGAGGACTGCTCGATGCCACCGTTACGGTCTGCGAAGGTGCTGGCACCGTAATCACCTCCAATCCTGCCTTAGTGCAGGGTATAGGTGCGAGATTGGGCGGGATAATAGAGACCAGCCCGGTGGAAGCCATTTTGAGGGGTATAAGCGAGAGAGGGGGTGTAACACTCGTGCCACCCGCGATAGACCAGCCTGCGGGACTCCGTATCGCGCTTCGTATGGGCTATAAAAGAGTGGCTGTGACTGTGTGCACAGTTGAAGATGCGGAGCAATGCCGGGCTATAAGCAAAGATGCAATCATATTCGGTGTGCATCTCACGGGCATTACGAGGGGCGATGCGGAGAGGCTCTTTCAGGTTGCCGATCTCGTTACCGCATGTGCATCACGCTACATAAGGGAACTGGCGAATGAGCGAGCAATCTTACAGGCTGGCACTGCCATCCCGATATTTGCACTCACACCCGCGGGTAAGGAGTTGTTACTGGAACGTGCGAAGGAGATTGAAGACGGATTGCTGTTGAGTGCCGTGCAATTGCCGATGTTACCGGCAGAGAAGCAGCCGATACCGCTGGTTTAGTGTGTATGTGGTATGTGAGGGATGAGAGTGGAGAGGATAGGACTGACAGGAAAGCCGAAGGTGGGTAAGTCAACGCTAATAAAGAGCTTGATCAAGGATTTGAAAGCCAGGGGTGTATCAGTTGGGGGCATGCTTACCGCGGACATTCGAGAACGAGGGGTAAGAATGGGCTTCTCCATTGAGGATATAAGTACCGGAGAACGGGGCATTCTCGCACATATTCGGCTACATGGCAGTGTTAGAGTGGGGAAATACATCCTGAATCTTAGCGATCTGGACAGACTGGGTGCTAACTCGATATTAAACGCGGTGGCTTATTCAAATATAATTGTTATAGATGAGATAGGACCCATGGAATTGAAGTCAAAGAGGTTTATAGAAGCTGTGGAACGTGCGATAGCGAGTGAGAAGCCGATGCTCGTCAGTGTTCACCGTGCCTCGGAGCACGAACTGGTGAGAAGGGTGAAGCGGGAGTTTGATATCCTGGAGGTTACTATTGCGAACAGGGACGGGATTGCAACTGCGGTAATGGATAAGCTCAAGGCCTGTTTGAATTGAATAGATGGAGATACAGAAGGAAAAGGAGATGGAGATACAACTTCCGGTGAGATATAAGAGTGGATGTAAGTGCATAGACGAGCTGCTGGGTGGTGGCTTTGAATCGGGCACAGTGACCCAGTTATACGGTGAGGCGGGCAGTGGTAAGACGAATATATGCCTTCAAACCGCGATAGAATGCGCAAGAAGCGGTAAGACGGTGATATTTATAGATAGCGAGGGGTTCTCACCCGAGCGATTTTTACAGATTGCGAGGAGTGTTTCGGACGAGCGTGATATAGAGAGTATAGCGCGCCGAATAATAATATACGAGCCACAGAGCTTTGAGCAGCAGACGGCGTGTATAAAAGAGGTAGAGGATGTAATAGAGAAGAAGAAGGATGTAGCGCTTGTAATCCTGGATTCCGCAACACTGTTTTATCGGCTGGAGCTGGACGATGAGCGGAGCATATATCTGAGGCGGGTGCTGGCGAATCAGATAGAGCAGCTTCTGATGCTTGCTCGGCGATACGACCTCGCAGTTATCATTACCAACCAGGTCTATTCTGATATAGAGGAAGGTAAATTACACCCCTCCGGCGGTTATGCACTTGAGCACCTCTCAAAGGTGATAGTTCAACTGGAGAAATCGCCTCAAGGCGGCGGTAAGAGGCGAGCGACCATAAAGAAACACAGGTCTATGCCCGAAGATACTACATGCGAGTTCTTCATCACGGGTAGAGGTGTAGAATAATTATTTGCAAGCATGAATATAAACGTTATGTTTCGTTAAATAGCCCAAAAGGCTGTCGAGTGACTCCTCTCTATAAGCGAACGATAATATTTTTTCTACAAGCTCTCATAATTTCATAATTG
>JAGGRS010000015.1 GCA_021159475.1 Candidatus Methanophagales archaeon | reverse complement strand
CGGGCTTCACGGGCAGTTCACGAAGCGAGTGGTAGCATTTATCACCGAGCACCTCATCAATATTTGGGTTCACGGGATACACCGTATAGCCCGCCTCCTTCAGGTCTTTATATACCTGATGCCCGTATTTCGCTGGGTTACGCGATACACCAACGACCGCAAAGATATTCTCTTTCCTTAAAAATTCGGTTATCAGGTCGTCCATCACGCTCACACATATTTCTTCTCTATTCTTTATTCTTATTATTAATGGTAGCGTGGAGAACATGCCGCACAGACTCCAGATCCGCCATCACCTCCTGCGGCGCCTCACATATCGCTATTGCACGCTCAGGGTCCTTCAGGAGATGCCCGGTGGTGATGCACACTATCTTCTCACCACGGTCTATCTCCCCAGCATCGTATAATTTCCGCAGACCTGCAATGGATGCGGCACTCGCAGGTTCCACGCCTATACCCTCTGCCCGCGCGAGTAGCAGTTGCGATTCCGTTATCTCTGTATCACTCACCGATTCCGCAAGCCCACCCGAGTTACGGATGGCGAGTAGCGCCTTCGTCGCGTTCACCGGATTTCCTATTCTTATCGCTGATGCAATGGTCTCGGGCTCAGGTTCAGGTATTATCTCCGTTCTTGCATCCTTAAATGCCCTCACTACCGGTTGCGCACCTTCAGCCTGGATACCGGTCATCATCGGCACGGAGCTGGTGATGCCCAGCTTCTCCAGTTCTAAGAAGCCCTTGTATATCGCACTTATGTTACCGGCATTCCCGACGGGCAGGATAACGCGATCTGGAATATCCCAATTTAACTGCTCCGCAATCTCAAATGCGATTGTCTTCTGACCCTCCAGCCGGTATGGATTCACGGAATTCAACAGGTAGAGGTTCTCCTCCTCACATAGTTCACGAACAACACGAAGCGCATCATCGAAATTACCGAGCAGCGAGAGCACCTTCGCACCGTGCATCATCGCCTGTGCCACCTTCCCCAGTGCCACTTTACCCTTTGGGAGCAGCACATAGCATGGAATACCAGCCTTCGCTGCGAATATGGCGAGAGAAGCGGAGGTATTGCCCGTGGATGCGCACGCAACGCCATTTACATGCAGTTCCATCGCCTTCGTCACGCCAACAGTCATCCCCCGGTCCTTAAAAGAACCGGAAGGGTTCAATCCCTCGTGCTTCACCCATAAATCACCGATACCCATCCCTATTGATTGAGCCAACCTATCGCAGCGGTAGAGGGGCGTATCGCCTTCATTTATCGTTATCGGGCTTAGACTCGTGCCCTCCTTAAATGGCAATAACGCTTTATACTTCCATACACCCCTCCCTTTCGCTTTTACTATCCGCTCATTGTCTATACCGGAATAATCGTATTTGATATCCAGCAGTCCGTTGCATTTATCGCATGTATATATTATCTCGTGCGCCGGGAATCTCCGCCCGCATTTTATACATTCAACTCTGTATTCCATCGTAGTTACATAATGGGTCCTCAGCCCATATATCTCCATACCGAGCGAAGGCACGGATGCGGCATCCACCGCCACATAGCTCCTTGTATACACATGAGCCGCACTTACCACGTAAGAACTTCGTCTTATCACGAAATGCCTTTAATACAGGATTAGCAGCATCGTTCCACAGTTCACTGAATCTCTTATCTCGCACGTTCCCGATCTTAAACTCGTCCATCTGCGCGAACTGGCAGGGATAGACATTGCCCGAAGGGTCAACGTTCGCTACCCTGTCGCCGGCACTGCATGAGTCACCGGTATATTGAAGCAGCCGCAATGCGTTTTCATACTCGGGATTACCTTCCTCCTTCAGTTTTTCAAGCAGGTAGATACCATCCTGAGGCGCATCCACCGTAAGAATCTCCATCTGCTCAGGGTCCAGCTCACATGCGCGTTGATAAAGCAGCTCGAAGATTCGGTATGCCTCAAGCGGAGAGAGCTGCCTGTCGTATATCTCCCTCCCTCTACCGCTGGGAACGAGCCAGTAAACGCAGAATCGCGGCACGTGCAACTCCCGCGATAGCTCCAGCAAGCTACCTATCTCCTTATAGTTATCCCTCGTCAAGGTGACCCTGATGCCGGTTTTGAGTCCGATATCCGCGCAGTTGCGCAGCGCCTGCACTGCCTTCCTGAAGCATCCTGGCTGGTTCCTCATTCTGTCGTGCGTCTCTTCAGTCGCGCCGTCCAGCGATATACCCACATACTCGATACCGGACTCTTTAATCCTCGTGGCAACCTCGCGTGTTATTAATGTGCCGTTGGTGCTAAGAGCGGTCTTCAAACCATGTGCGGTTGCGTAATCGGCGAGTTCCCAGAAATCGCGCCTCATCAATGGCTCACCGCCCGTGAAGAGTAGCAGGGGTATCTTCATCTGTGCGAGGTCTTCTATGAATGCTTTTGCTTCTTCTGTCGTGAGTTCACGGCTATGCCCTGCTGTTCCGGCACTGATGTAGCAATGCGCACATGCGAGGTTACACATGCTTGTAATGTTCCAGAACACAACAGGTCTGCGCGTCTCAGCGAAAGCCAGTAATCTGCTTGGGACCTGATGAGGTGGCTTTTTCCGGTGCTTCAGGGCATCACTGACCGTGCCTTTACCATGAACGAGCTGTGTTATGCGTATCATCGCTCTTCATGTAAGCGTTAAGGTTAAATATTTATTTAATAGATTGAAGTCATATTATAGTAATACAAAAATGAAGAAAGAAGAGCTGATACATCTGCACTTGTTATTGGCTCAGTTGAAGAAGTATTGCGAAGAGAAAGGCATAGACTGCGATTTTGCGAGGTATAACGAGCTGGGTATCACGCCCTTCCAGGTGCACAGGAGCAAGGAGGAGCACAAGCAGGCGATTTTTGTCCTCGGCTCTGAGCTTGTATCGCTGGCGGCGAAGAACAATCTACCGCTCTGTAAGTAGTTCTGATGAGGTAAAGGTGATGTCTGCCCCCTCCCTTTCATGTTGTGAGTTCGTTTCAGTGATAGGGGATAGCAAGAGGGTTTATCGCTGATATAATTTGTATTAATATATATCATAAGTTGTTATCATACGGCGATAGCGTGGTGAAGCCACCTGCCAGAAGTGCCATGGAGAGAACCCACATGAAGAAGACATAAGCAAAAATATCTCGACATGTGACCAATGCCACTTTAAGAAACAAACTGCGACCTTTGTAGGAGACATGCCGGGGCATAAGAAAAAAGGACCAGCACCTGACATTCATTATGAGAAGGGACTAACATGCACGGACTGCCATAATGCGGCTGAGGTACATGGGGATGGAAACGTATACACGAGCCAGCTTGAAGCAGTGACGACAAAGTGTGAGGACTGCCACAACAGTCCAGGAAAGACCGTCAAAAATATGGCGGTGACACAATATTCAACCGATATAGATGCGCACATGATACATAAGGATAAACTCGACTGCATCGCTTGCCATTCGGGATGGACACTGAACCGCAAAAATTGCCACTTAGATACCCGTAAAGGTGCGCAGCCCGTGTCTGACGAGTTCTATCTTGGCAAGGCTTCT
>JAGGRS010000255.1 GCA_021159475.1 Candidatus Methanophagales archaeon | reverse complement strand
CCGAAATGGTCTTGTTTAAGACCTCATTGCCATCAATAGATATGGTCACATTGAAATTCTTCGCCTTGCTCTTGCCCCAGTTGTGTATCGTTATGGGTATGTTATAAGATGCACCGGCATTCGCTTTCCGCGTCGTCGGCACCTCAGGCTCGAGGTCCGGCGGGTATGTCACATTAAGAAACGCATTTGTCAGGAAGAAGTAATTGCCTCTACTCTGTATCGTTGCTACATTTGAACCCTTCACATCCACATATTCCCCTCGTTCTCCATTCGCTGTCAGTGCTAAGTCTCCTGCTGTATGGTGTCTCCAATAATGAACAATAGTTGGGTAATCGTCATCCTTTATCGGTTCTCCCACTTTTTCTCCATTGAAAATAAGCTGATCATCTTCATCTGTTCCTTCACAGGGTTCCTCAGGCTTGTACTCCGATAAAACGGTGATTAAAGTTGCATTTGCCAATTTATAATCTTCTACATTATCAAAATTAACAGGGCTCGTGCATTCGTCATATTCAAAGCCCGTAGGGTGTTCTTCATTCTTTGCCATTATTATGTCCCCTCCTTCACCAATATAATACTTCGTGTATAAACCCTTGTCATAACGATAAGCCACAAAAAGTCCCATCCCTGATACCGCATAATGGGTTCCGTTAAGTGTAACTTCTGCCTTTAAACTAACATTACTATCAATAGTATTGAGAATATTAGATGGAATATCACATGCATAAGTCGCATAAGTATAATTCTCATGGGTTGCATCCGGGAACTCTGTACCTACAGGCTCTAAGTGAACTGGCTTCGTATTAAATGTCGCATTCGTGATTTTTGGAAGTTCCCCGAGCTTATAATAACCACCAGGATGGTCAGGGTCTTCTTTCCAGCCCCACATGTAAAGATACAAACGAGCATACGTCGGTGTTGCGTCTTTCGGAAGCTTGTTCTCAAAATCACAGCTATAACTACTGCTGCCATTTAAAAGTCCGCTATAAGGCCCACTGGCATCGAAAAATACGCCACCATCTACCGTCCCTGTATGAAATATGGTAAGAGGTTTTGTCGCCCTATAATTCGGCTCCGCAACCTTTACCAGAGTAGGAGGCAGTATATTATTCTCCTCGTTCGTCTCATTCACACCATTCTCTGGGATATCCACTGTTGCCCTTACCTCATAAAATCCTCTCTGTGGCATTGCCCAGTTGAAGATTTCCACTGGCTCTTTTTCACCACCCGGAAGGCATGAAACATTCACAGACTTTTGGGTCACGTTTGATACGTTTATTGCAACACTGAAATTTTTAGCACCAATCTTACCTGCATTCTCTACCATTATCTTCACTGTAAAGTTTTCACCCACAAAAAGTTTATCCCATTGTACCCTCTCTCTGTTTTCTGAACGGTAGAATAACATATATCGTGGTGAGAGGTCTGGCCCTATTATCTCATTTTTCTCATTAATCTCGTCTCCCAATTCCTCTACTTCACCTTTTGGATGCTCTGAATCTGTGGGGTCTGCAATCACCGTCACATTGTAAATTTCATTTGGACCAAGTGTTTCAAGTGCCCTACTGTTGAAAGTATAATTTATTGTCTCATTTGGACCAAGCGACTCAATCCACTCATCCCATGTTTCATTCCCGCTCGTGCTGTTCACTATCAACCTCACCTTGAAGTTTGTGGCACGGAGATTACCTTCGTTCTTTATTTCCGCACCCACATAGCAGTTGCAATCCCCAGCAGGTTCTGTATATATCTCACCTACACTCAAATCCGGTCCTATCTCCTCAGAATACACATTGTTGTCTTCGTTTACCTCCTCTTTCTCACCCCATGAATATTCCTGCTTTGAATCCGCAATCACGGTGAACTCATAAGTTCTATTTGGAGGTATCTCACTCTCATTCACATCAAATCTCACGTTCCGCATCTCACCACCGTATATCGTCTGGTTCTTATCAAGCCGTTCCGATGCCTCATACACTATTGTCTCATTATTCCTCGGTGTGACCACAAGTGAGACATTGAAATCATATACCGGGAACGCTATACCCTCATCCTCACTCAACGTCTTATTATTTGCTATTGTGGCATTAACGGCTCTCAACTGCCCGTCTTCTCCATAAATCAGGTTCACACTCAAAGGAATCAAATCCGCATAAATCAATGCCGTCGCAGTGTTGTTATCTTCTCGCTGCTCCCACACATCACCATAAAGATGTTCAGCATCCGGTGGGTCAACCGATACATTTAGTCTCATCAGCCTCTCGTATTTACCGCACTCTAATAACGTAATATTCCTGCTCTCACTCACATTGAGCTCCTCTATTCTCCTTATATCATCTTCCTTCCACCATAACTCCTTCACATCATAATTCGCATTCGCATAATCTATTATCGTTGTATTGCCATCCACCCATGGTGTGCATACGTAACCTGCTTTTTCGTTACTGTATGTTTTTACCCTATTGTTTGCTCCATCCAGGATGTCTATATACGAATTCACACCCGTGGTATCGAGCGAATTGAAGCAGATGCGTATCTTTGATGCCCTTTCCTTCCTGAATATATTCCCACATGCGTATCCATCAATGTAAAAGTTCGCATTCGCATAGTCTATGCTTATGGTATCGCCATCCCACCACGGTGTCCACACATTCTCCAGTTTCTCCTCGCTGTATGTCTTTATTTCATACAACTTTCCATCTCCTCTCTTTCCACGCACCTCTATGTATGAATTCGTACCGGTGGTATCAAGCGAAGCGAAATGAACTCTTATCTTTGATGCTCCTTTCATCGTTATAACAATTGGTGGTTCTGAAGCATTGGTTATGTTCAAACTGCCTGTTCTCAATGTCCGATATTCATGTTTAATCATCTCAAGGCTGACATTGAAATTAGATGCGTTCAGAATCCCAACATTCGCTATTTCAACCGATGCATTCTCATCTTCACGAGTGGGCGAACTGAACCTTCGGACAGTGAGGTCCGGGTAGCTCATCTGGATAGCTTGCTCCACATCATTATTGCTCTCGTTTATCTCCCTTACTTCATCCAGTGGGTCCACTATCGCCTTCACTTTGTATTCCGGATTGCCACAAACGCTTATGTTCGTCCACGTTGCGTTCACAGTTTTGCTTTCGTCAGGTGCAAGCGATAGATTCGTATGATTGAGCAGTTTTATGTATTTTATTCGCTTCACACGCACGGTTTCTTCCCCTACTGGTATGCTTCTCTCTCCTAATGAGATATTCCAGTCGTTTGGTGGAGCCATAGATATATTATCCTTTATCACGAACATCCACAGATCGACCGAGAAGTTCGCAGATGCTGTTCCGCTGTTACGCACAACTGCTGTAATTGTCACATTATCGCCATTACGAGGATGCCATGTGTCTTTGCGTTCCCCGGGATTCTGAACACTGTAATTCAAATCCACAATTTCCAGGTCTTTCGTTGCATTTACGCTCAATATGCGAAGATAAGAGTTGTTCGTCTCATTTAGCTCGCTTATTTCATCATCAGGGTCTATTGTAACAGTGATGTTATGTGTTCCGGCAGA
>JAGGRS010000240.1 GCA_021159475.1 Candidatus Methanophagales archaeon | reverse complement strand
ATGCGCCCTGAGCGAAGGCTTCACGGCTGTTAGCCCTGTGTGTCAGCTCTAACCGCTCCCCTATGCCCGCAAACAATACTGTGTGGTCACCAACGATGTCGCCCGCGCGAACCGCATGTATCCCAATCTCCTGGTCGGTTCGCTCACCGGTCATGCCCTGCCTGCCATAAACGAAGTGCTCCTCGCCTGTGCCCATGTAACGGGCGATGATTTCTGCTGCTTTCTTCGCCGTGCCACTTGGTGCGTCCTTCTTATGCGCGTGATGCATCTCTATGACTTCCGCATGGTAGTGATAGGGCTGAAGCAACTTCGCCGCCTCACCTACCAGTCGCCAGAAGATATTCACACCGATGGAGAAGTTAGGTGAGATAATGGCGGGCACGGTATCCTTTATCGCCGCTTCCAGCTCGTCAAACTGAGCATCAGAGAAGCCGGTAGTGCCAATAACCAGCTTGACTCTATTACGAGCAGCGACTTTTACGTTCTCTACCGCGGCATCGGCGTTCGTGAAATCAACGAGGACAAGGGGTTTTACTTCTTTCAGCACCTCGTCCAGCTCCGTCGGGCTCGATATCTCCACCCCTGGCGCAAGCTGAGTGCCAATACCCGCGGGGTCGAAGCCCGCTACTAATTCCATAGCCGGATTAGCCATGATGCTCTTCACCATTTGAGAGCCCATTCGCCCTCTTGCTCCTGCAACGGCAACGCTTATTCTCCTCATGCTCATGGTAATATTACATAACATAATCGCACTTTATTAATTATACAATTAAGTCCGATGAAGCGGAGCGTAAATTATCGCTGATACGGGGATAATATGGAGATGAAGTGTAGTGCAATGAAATGCAACTCGCGAAACGAACGCTCTATTGCTATTCTGTCAAGGTGGAATGCTACTTGCGGTGTTTCCTTACATGCCGAGCTAATCGGGCTGGAATTCTTAAATTTAGGCTATAACCTGAAGATTTTTGCTCCGAAGATTGAATCTGCAAGCAGGTGGTGGCATCATAGAATCGTAAGGGAGGACGGGTTCTTTGTTAAAAGATGTTTTGAGGAACGTGACTTAAATCTCTCAGATGGAAATTTAGATGAGGAGGTTATTCTTTCAGAAGATTTCGATTTCCTCATAGTTGAATCATACATAAGTCTTCCCTACGCTGATATTGAGAAGATTCTTCCAGAAGTTAAAAAGAAGGCAAAAGTTGTTGTGGTTATACATGAGGGAAGCAGAGAGGACATTGAATATTCACTTGAAAAATTTGATAAGGTAATAGTTTTTGATGAGAGATATAAGAAAATGCTTGGGGAAATAGAAAATGTTGAAATCATTCCTTATCCATGCCATCCAATAGTTGAGGGGAGAAGAAAGTTTGGAGAAGATGGATTAAAATTCTTCACTTTTGGAAGACAACCATCTCAGGAATATGAAGACTATTTTAGGGTTTTAGATAAGCTCTGTGAAAGATACAATTTCACATATCATATTATAAGATCAAATGGGTTTATCGCTTTTAAGAGACCATGGCTTATTCAAGAACGAAAAAGAGTGTATGATGTCTATCCATACTTACATGCCGCGGACATACACTTAATTCCAAAAGGAAATGCAAAACGTGTTGTTGTCTCATCCACTTTCTATCAATGTTTAGGTGCATTAACTCCAGTGGTTGTTCCAAACACCAGGCATTTTGAAACGTTGCCGGAAATAAATGGAGTTAAACCAGCGGTTGTTTATCAAGATGTTGAGGATTTAGAAGAGAAAATTGTGAGGTTGATTGAGGATGAGAAATTCAGGGAGCAAGTGGTCTCAGCTGCAAGAGTGTATGTTGAGAGGAATAGGAGCGACAGGGTTGCAAAACGTTTCATAGAAGTCTTAAATTCTATTTGAATCGAGAATCTCCATAAGCCTGATCAGGTCAATTTCCCCTATGCCAGCCGCGGAATCTGCAGCTCCATAAGAAATTAAAAGTTTATCATCAAGCCTGCACATTCCGCATGGGAAAACAGTGAATGGTCTATCGCCGTAAACTTCATAGTTTTCCTTAGGTTCCATTATGTAATATGGCGTTACAGCTGTAACCTCTGCGTTTTCGTCCATAAGAACGGCGAAGATTTTATACCATTTCGTCTCTCTGTCAATAGCATGCACAAGCATCAAATATTCATTTCTAATTTTGATGGGTGGTGAACCCCAACCGATCTTTTCCTCAAACTTTGCCGCTTTCAAGGCAATAATCGCGTCAGAAACCTCAATTTCTTTGAACTCATCCCTCTCAAGAACCGTTCTTTCAACATCACTTATTATGCAGTAAAACTCGTTGTCCAGAGTATGTATTCTATGGAAGAGTTTTAATCTGTTCATCTCGACCAAAAAAGCATCTTTATCGCTTACTATTTTATCACCTAACATTCTAAAGACACCGGTTTTTATCCAACCTTGCTTTTTCTTTCCCTTTTCCTTTACTGCTATAACTGGAACTGTTCTTTCGGTTATTTTCGCTGAACTGAAATAGTTCACTGTTCTACCACAATAAGTCATAATCTCCTTTCCATTTATGATGCAGACCCTCGGGTCTTCAACACCCCAAATATCATATTTATTATCTGGCTTAACCACGATTCTACCAGAGTAATGCCCACCTGAGATCTCTTCCAGCTCTCCAATGGGGACTATTAACTCTAAAACTGCACTTGCATATGTGAAGTATCCTAAAACCATTCTTCCATAAATTTTCAGGTCGTCATTTTCAATGCAGATAGAGGGATTAAAAACCATAACCGGATTATTAACTGGATAATTTGTTAAGTAAACTCTGTCAGCTGTTATTACACCTATTCGTTTTACAAGGTCAATAGTTTTGTTTTCTCTGTGGAACTCAGCACTTCTATCTTCGAGTTTGAACATCCGCACCATTTCGCAACCTCCTCAGGAACTCCTCCAATAGCTCCAATGATACTATCGTCACCTCACATTTCATGCCTTCACCTTCGTACATGAAGTTACCGAACCTGTCATACGCTTCTATCGTCTTACGAATAGCTTCCTCATGCTCACTATCCTCTCCGCCTCGCAATTCCTGCTCCAGCTTAGCCAGTTCCGCTGATATCTTCTTACCCAGCGGGCAATTACGGATAGATGGGAAAGGATAAGCGAATTCAAACGGGAATACGCGACATACAAGCGGTCTCTTATCATAAATCGTGCATCTGTTGCCATTTAAATATGGACATGGCGTCTTCAAGCAGTTCTCTATCGCATTATCATCGAGTTTATCGAAGAAAGCTTCTCCCTCCTCCTTATATAATCGCTCTATATCGTCCCAGCCCAGACTGATAGGCAGTGTCCTGCAGCACTCGCCACACCTCTCGCACCTGAAATAACTCAGGATATCTTCTGCCAATCTTATATATCGCTCCCGCTGCATCTCAAGGGTTTTTATTTTATACACTATAAGTTAATTTTCCATGCTATTAAAAGCTTTTCTATGTGTAGGCTTCATCCCAAAACTAAAGGATCTTCGGCAGTGTAACCTCGGGATTTTTACCAAAACCTATGGGGCGTGCATG
>JAGGRS010000170.1 GCA_021159475.1 Candidatus Methanophagales archaeon | reverse complement strand
AATTGCATCCACCTTCAGATTCAAGGAGCAAATATTGAACTGATCTTCTCCACGTTCTTCGTCTTCGCGAATATCGTTACGAGGTCATGAGCCTGTATCACCGTATCCCCTCTTGGTAATATAATATCGCCATCGCGCTCTATTGCCACAATTATACCCTCCTTTATATGCAACTTCGATATCGGTTTACCCACCACCTTCGATTTCTCAGAGACGATAACCTCAAATATCTCAGCCTTGCCACCACTCACAGGCAGGAAATCCTTTATCCGTGGTCGCTTCACCGAGAAATAGAGATGACTGGCAACGGTCATATCAGGGTTCTCATACATGGAGATGCCCGCCTCCTTGAACATCTCCACATGCTCCTCCTGATTCACCACCGCGACCGTCTTCTTTGCACCCATCCCCTTCGCCGTTAATGCCATCATCAGGTTTGCTGCGTCATCTGAAGTGGTGGCTATCAACGCATTCGCTTTGCTCACTCCTGCCTGCTCCAGGGTTGATTTCTCCGTTGCATCGCCCACAATCGTCAGCACATCATACTTCGCCGCTATCTCCCGACATCTCTTCTCATCCACGTCTATCACCACAACGTCGTTCTTATCTTCCGTCGCTATCTTCACCAGATTCTTACCTATTCCTCCTAATCCCACCACTATCAGATACATAACCTTGACGAATCTCCTTCAACTGCTCACTCACAAGCTCCAGACCCGCTGCTATACCATCACCAATTCGCTCTACCCTCTCGCCACCGCCCCTTGCCATCTTCGCAGTTCCTCCGCCACCACCGCCCAGCACACGACAAACTCGCTTCACTATCATCGCCGCATCCAGACCGGGAACATCGGGCACAGAGGATACAGCAGCTACGCGATTATCCAGCTTCGAGAGTAGTAATGTGACAAACCCATCGGTTGATAACTGCGATGCAATCCTCATCAGTTCCTTCTCATCTGCATCCGCTATAACTTCTGCAATAACCTTTACACCTTCTATCTCCTGCGCCTTAGCTTTCAGAATACTGACATGCAATTCCGCTATCTCTGCCCTCAATCGCTCATTCTCCTTCCTCAACTGCTTCCACTCGCTAAAGAACCGCTCCACCGTCTCCGGCAGCCTGTTCTCCGGTATCCTGAGCACCGATGCCGACCTCTTTATCAAATCATCCCGCGCCTGCATCTCCATCACCGCCGCTTCGCCCGCAGAATACCATAACCGCTCTATTCCATCCTGTATCCGCTCGGTGCGCAATATCTTTATTGGACCCACCTCACCGGTCTTCGAGCAATGAGTGCCAGCACATGCCTGCACATCCTCATCCGCGCCTATACGCACGATTCGCAGTTCCTTACCCGGGGGCACGCCGCCCTGATAGATACGGAAACCGTATCGCCTCTCCGCTTCGTTACGTTCCACAAAAGAGGCGCTTATATCCTCATCACGCATGACCATCTCATTAGCGAGCTTCTCTATCTCCCTCCTCTCTGCATCTGAAATGCGTTTGAAATGAGTTATATCAAGTCTGGACCTCAATTCACCCTTCTGCGCCCCCGCCTGCCATACATGCCTGCCCAATACCTTCCTCGCCGCCCATATTACTATATGAGTGGCAGAATGGTGTCGCGTATGCGCCATTCTACGCCTGTAATCTATACTGCCACTTACCTGCTTCCCCCTCTCTATCCCGATTGCACCCATATCCGTATCCATATCCATATCTATCTCATGCAATATCACTCCGTCTACATCTCGCACATCCACAACCTTTAATTCATTGACAGTGCCATCCATATCATCGAGGCGGATGACACCGGTATCAGCGGGCTGACCACCGCCTTCAGGGTAGAATAGTGTTCTGTCCAGCACAATGAACTTATCAAAATAATCCAGCACAGTGGCACTGAAAACCGTTGATTCTGGCTCTTCATAATACAATCGCCTGGTCTTCGGGATTGACTTCGTTCGCTCCTTCAGGCTCACCAGTGCCATGTCCTCTTCCTGTATCTTCGCCTCGCCGTGCATCTTCGCAACCCGGGAATAGAAATCCTCCGGTATATCTATATTTATATGTGGATGAACCCTGGAAGCAACCTCTCGTGTGAACTCCGGCGGTATACCGTATGTATCATACAAATTGATGAGTGTATCAACAGATATCCCTTCCCCTTTACGCTTCGTCATCATCTGTCTTATTATCCGCTCACCTTTCGATAACGTCTCTTCATATCTCCGCTTCTCTAATGCCAGCATCTCATTTATCATATCCATAGACTCCATCAACTCCGGAAATGACTTCCTTAACAGCTTTATATGGAGTGCAACAAGCTCTTCCAGTGGCATATCGCACTGTAACGATTTCAGCATCCTCAATGCCCGTCTTATAACCAGTCTCGCAAGATAGCCCTCCTTCGCATTCGATGGCACTATACCATCAGCGAGCATGAAAGCCAGGCACCGCGTATGGTCTGCAACTGCATAGACCGTCTCCAGTGGCTCGAGTGTATTATTAATGAAAGTATCAGACAGTTGCAGCTTCTTTGCTATCGCTCGCTTATCCATCACACCGGATAATCTCGCTATCTCTATCAATTCGTTGTAATATCTCCCCTCTGGATGTTCCAGCCCCACAGAGCCCAGCAATTCCTCTATCACTTCCGGGAATATCGCGTCATAGACCGTGGGAGTGCCCTTTGATGCCCACACGAATCGCTCCAGTCCATAGCCCGTATCCACTATATACGTCTCCATCTTCCTGTACCACTGCCCTCCTATAAAGCTATCGCCATTACCGGGCTGATGGACAGCTTCAAGGTCCATGAATACCAGTGTGGCGAGTTCCAGACCACCCGCTATGACCTCAAGACAGGGTCCCGCATTTCCTCCGCCCACCCACGGCGCTTCCTTATAAGTTACCCCCTCCTCTGCCACTCCCAGTTGCTTCAAGAACTCGTCACAGTATTGCACAGTCTCGCTCTTCCAGTATATCTCCTTCTCACCGCGTTTGTTGAATGCATGATGCCCCATCATCTCGAACATCGTCAGGTGGCGTCCACTCTTACCTATTGAATGCAGGTCCTCAAGCCTGATACAGGGCTGTGAGATGACGAGAGGATTTGCCGGGGGTGGAACGCTGCCGGAGGTGATTAGCGGCTGGAAATTGGCAATGGAAGCGATATTGAGGTAAATATCATCTCGCCAGCGTGCTACTACCGGATACCTCTTCATTCGTGTATGGTTCCGCAATTCGAAGAAGGATAAGAAAGATTCGCGTATCTCTTCCGGGCTTCGCTCCTCAAATAGAGGCGCACCAATGAACGAATAGATTTCGCATGGCGCATCGCCACATGTATCCCTGTCCCTGTCCCGTGTCCAGAACCAGGAACCGCACTTCTTACATCTCTTCCTCACAAATCCGTTCTCTTTAAAGTATTCAATATCATATCCATGCCGGTCATGATTGTTCATCCTCAGAGAACACCTCTCCTCTTTATTATACCCCATACTATTTATTTATTTCATCTTGAAAAGCTTATGGATGCGCTTCATTGCATTAACCACTTTCATATTCTGCT
>JAGGRS010000139.1 GCA_021159475.1 Candidatus Methanophagales archaeon | reverse complement strand
AAGCCCGGTTGCTTCAGTTCATGCCCCTTCGCCTCCAGTTCTTCGCCCCCCAGTTCCACCTTCACTGCTGTATCCTCCCATTTCGCCGCATCGGAGAGCGTAGCTAAGAACCGCCTGACCACAAGCTCGTAAACTTTCCATTCGTCCTTATCGAGCTTATCACGCGCTATCACCGAAACCGGATGTATTGGTGGATGGTCTGTTGTCTTCTTCTTACCCGCAGTGGGCTTCAATTGCTTCTTCTTCAACAATAATGTTGCATACTCGCCAAATTCGGCGCTGGACTTGAAGAGACCCACAAGCGCGTTCAGGTCCAGTGTCTCCGGATATGTTGTATTATCAGTGCGGTGATAAGAGATGAGCCCCTGGAGATATAGACTCTCTGCAATATTCATAGCGCGTCTGGGAGTGAAGCCGATGGATGATGCTGCTCTTATAAAACTGGTGGTATCAAAGGGTGTAGGTGGGTTATCACGCCGCAATCGCTTCTTCAATTCACTTATAACACCCTCTTTCGCTGATTCTAACTTCTTCTTCGCATTTTCCGCATCTTCCAGCGCCCAGAATTTACCACGCTTATGTATCGCTGTGAATGTCTCACCATTCTCCGTTCTCAGCGTTGCATGCAATTCCCAGTACTTACGCGGTATAAATCGCGCTATCTCCCTCTCCTTATCCACGAGCAACGCGAGTGTAGGCGACTGCACACGCCCAACAGAGAAGAAGCCATCACCAAGCCGGTTCGCAGCCAGAGATACAAATCTGGTCAAAGCAGCGCCCCATATCAGGTCTATCATCTCGCGCGCCTTCGCAGAGTCTGCAAGATTATAATCCACTACCGTCCTTGCAGCAAAGCTCTCTTTTATCGCCTGCTCTGTTATCGCACTGTATCGCATCCTGTCAACCTTGAGTTCGGGCTTCACTCTCCTGAGTACATTGAGCGCCTCTACGCCTATCAACTCTCCCTCTCGGTCGTAATCGGTGGCTATGGTCACGGCATCTGCATCCTTCGCTATCCGCTCCAGTGCTTTAATCAGGTCCTTTTTGAGTGCGACCTCCACTATTTCGGCATCTATCAGCTTATAGGGGTCTATTTTGGTCCAATCATTATAATAATCCGGGAAATCGAGCCGGAAGACATGCCCGCTCAGCCCCACCACTACCTTATCCCCGAACTCATACGCATCTATCTTCCCTATCTTCACCTTCTTCGCTTTACCTCCTGATAGGATAGATGCAATCCTCTTCGCTGTCGTCCCCTTCTCTGTTATTATGTAATGCATCACACCACAGCTTGATTAGCAAGTTAATATAAATAATGATGCTGAAAATCCATACCCATACCTGTATCCATATCCTATACTCTTTTATAACCACCTCGAGACTTCACCAGTGCAATAAGCCTGCGATAGCAACCCTCACTCCCCAGCGTTTGTGAATTCCCGATCAGTATCAACTTCCGCTTCGCACGCGTTATAGAGACATTCAAGCGTCTGAGGTCGCTGAGGAATCCTATATCTCCGAATTTGTTACTCCGCACAAAGGATACTATCACCACCTCCTTCTCCCTGCCCTGGAATCCATCAACCGTCTTTATCTCCAGCCCCTCCACCCGGAGCATCATCCTGATGAGTGCAACCTGGTCATCATAGGGCGAGATAACCGCGATGTCCTCCGGTCTCACACCGGCATCTAATAGCCTTTCAACGATGAATTTAACTAATCTCGCTTCGCCTTCGTTCTCCCTTGAAGTTGAGCCCCGTCTCATCCTCTCCTCGAATCCCGCACTATATGCGGTATCTATGAATACAAGTGGCTTATCTGCCATTACGAACTCCAGCTCGGTGATGGATGGCACCAGCTCAGCAATGGTTTGCCTCCTCACACGCTCATCCGCCCTCAATCTGCCCTCGTAGAACTCATTATTAGGAAATTCCGCTATCTCCTCGTTCATCCTGTACTGAACCTCAAGCATGACCCTTATCTTATCGCCATATAGAGCGAGAAGTCGCTCGAACATGCTCCTGCCCAGACCACCTCTCATCGCTTCCTCATTCAGTACCGTGGGTGGCAATTGCTTGTGGTCACCCGCCATGATGAACCGCTTCGCCTTGAGCACGGGGATAAGCGAAGAAGGCTCCGTGGACTGTGTCGCCTCATCAATAACCGCGAAATCGAACTTCTCACTTCCGAGCAGTTCTGAACCTGCTGTGCTGTTCGTTACGCATATCACTGCTGCATTCTTTAAAATCCGCCTCACCGCCCTGTCCTCAAGTGCACGTGCATCTTTGAACAGCGCATCTACATCCTGCTTCAGCTCAATCCATCGTTTCATCTCCTCTATCTTCTTCTTCGGTATACCCCTTGTCGTCTTCCCCTCACTCGCAAGTCTCAGTATCGCCTCATCGCTTAACCCCCGTCTCCATCGCATCTCGGGAAATGTGAACTTCTCCATTTGCTCTTTAATTGCATAAGCCTTCTCTCTGAGCTCCTGTGCCTTCCGGTAGTCCTGCTCGTCCTGAACCAGATAATCTATGCTTCTTCGCCTCAAAGCCGGTATTACACGTGCTGGATGCCCTATTCGCACCACATTCAGCCCTATCCTGTCCAGCCGCTCAACCAGATTATCCACTGCTACATTCGAGTCTGCTGTTGCCAGAACCCTGTAACCGCGACTCACAAGTTGTGATATGACCTCAACGCAGGTGATTGTCTTACCTGTGCCGGGGGGACCATGGATGAGGAAGAAATCGCGGGCTGCTAAGCTCTTACGCACCGCTTCACGCTGGCTATTGTTCAATGACTCATTAAAGAATTCTAATTCATCACCGGCACCGGCATTGAATTCCGGCTCCCTTTTCCCCAGTAGCTTCTCTCTTCGCCATTTTGGCAGCCTTTTAAATGCCTTAAGTGCCTCTTTCATACGCTGAAACGTGATATCATTGACAAACAGGTCTATTCTGATGTCTTTACGGAATACAAACCCCGGCGGTGCATCGTCAAAAGCCACCACAATCGAATACGATGTCTTCTCCGCTACCGTGCCGGTTGGATTACCCTCATCCCAGGGCGCTGTGCCCGGCTTACTCACCAGCACGAGGTCACCTACCTCTATCTCACTCTCCGGTAATTTCGTTGCATTCTGCTTCGTGAATCTTACCATGTGTTTACCCCCCAGACCCAACCCCTGCGATTTGCCCCGCATCCTGATGAACGCTCTGCCTTTTTCCTCGCGCTGACGCCCGCTGAGCCTCTTCATCTCTTCCTCATGCAACCTCATCTGCTCCTCTCGCTCCAGCTCCACAAGTGCGCTGAAGTGCCGGATGTATTCCTCTTCTTCCATCTCTTCTCCCTACTAACTTACCAGCTACCAGGCGGTGCAAAAATTGTGAACTCTGCTGGTCGGTGAGTAGTCCATAGTCCATAGTTCACACCGAGCATATCCTGCATTCACCCGTATATTCCGTGTCAGCTTTCACATATTCCTCAAGCATTAACTTCGGTATTCCAGGCGATAGAACACCTTCCTTGCATCCATACCGATAAACGGTAACGCCCTTGCATTTGAGTTCATAAGCTAAGGAGAACAC
>JAGGRS010000257.1 GCA_021159475.1 Candidatus Methanophagales archaeon | reverse complement strand
GACCCACCAACTATAAACCTCAAATCTTCTATTGTTCGCTGCCTCATACTCCTGAACCACTGAAGGAATTTTCTCGCATTCTCATTCTTATTCTTTTCTATCATGTTGCCGATGCACTCGGATAATTCATCAATTACGATGTACACCGGCTTTTTATCGGACATGTTCTTTATCGCATCGAAAATATCTCTCCAATCTTTTCTTCCCTATCAAAGAAATCCCTCCCCACAGCGGGGCCACCAATCTGTAACATCCTTATCACCTAACGATATTGTTGGACAACATATATGTTATATTAATGTTGTATTAAATATTGTTGTATTTGCATTTTAGGATACTAATGACCCAAATCCTCTACCTCTTTGCGTACAGGTCTCAATAATTTGAGTCCAATTCCGCTCCACCCGCGGTTTCAAATCGTGTGCGCAGGAACTGGATATCCAGAGATGCGAGTAGCCAGCCTGCTCTGGGTCCGGAAGGCTTGTTCAGCAATGCGATGTATACAGCTCTGAAAACATCCTTCGGGTCAATATCCACAGTGGCAGCGACCTCATACATCATATTATGCCATTCAGTAGCATTGAGACCCTTTTTTATACGCTGTGCTATCATGCGTAGAGCCCGTCTCTGAGCACCAGAAAGTTTCTTTATCCCTTCCCATGGCACTGATAACTGCAGCTCGAATTTGATATCCGGCGGTGCATACCGTTGCAGCCAGTTCTGAGCGTATCTTGCCTTCTCTCGTATCGCATTCAACTCTTCCTCTTCACCTCCTTCTGCACCACCCGGTAGCTCATAACCACTCCTCCGGATAACCGCAATTAGCTCATTGAAGTCACCGCGAGCCACCTGCACGAGTGTCAGGAAATGCCGGAACGGTATTTTCGCCGCTAAACCACGCCCTATGCCCCTTATCTCACGCTCATATTCGTCTATCAGGTGCAGTAGCGGTGTAGAGGGGTCAAATTCTATGTGCCGGTCGGGTCTTACACGCCATATAAGATATTTCAGTATCTCCGGTGGCACAACTTCCAGTATCTCCCGGATCGGGATGTTGGTGCCCCGTGAAGAAGACATAGCCGTGACTCTCGTTCTGGCTCCTTCACTGCGCTTGAGCAGGATATGTTCAAACGGGATAGGATAAGGTGCCTCAAAATTGTATATCTCATGTGCTATCCTCTTACCAGAATCGAAGCTCCCGCCAGGTGCTGCATGGTCTTTACCAAAAGGCTCAACGGTAACACCGAGTATTCTCCATCTCGCTGCCCAATCCACACGCCATGCCAGTTTCCCACCGCCTCGCAATGATGCAGTGCCTTTGTTACCGCATTCACACTCATAATATACCTCCTGCTTAGCCATGTTATAGCCCGTTACCACAGTAGTGGTGATTCTGCCACAGGCATCGCAAAGCGGAGAGAAAGGTGACCAATCAGGGGGCAGATGCCTGCCTGAACTCTCCTGTATTATCCTCGCTAAATCCCCTCGCCTCAACAACGCCTCTTTTATCGCATCCGCATATAAGCCCGATTTATACATCTCATCGGCACGTAGAATCTCTATCTCTATCCCCAGTTCTGTCAGGGATTCGAGGAACGGACTGAGGTAATGCTCAGCATAGGAGTAATGGCATCCTTCAGGGTCCGGAATCTCCGATAGCGGTTTCCCTACATGCCGGTCGTATTCAGGCGGCAGGAATGGGTATCTTCGTCGCAGCGGGTCGAAGGTGTCAGCCACGTATATGAGCTGCGCATCCACACCCAGGTCCACGAGTGCTTTCCGGACTGCATCACCAATAATTATCTCACGGAGGTTACCGATGTGGATATCACCTGAGGGAGTGATACCCGTGGCAACGACATGCTTCCGCTCTTCTCTTTGCGCTATAATGTCCCTCGCTATCGCCTGTGACCAGTGCATCTATTCTATTCTTTCCACTTCACCCAGTCTTCAATATCTATATCTATATTCTTAGCTCCCGCTTCTGTATCTGTATCTGTGCCAAATAGCATCCCGGTTATTCTTTTCACCGCCGCACCCGCCTCCGGATGCATCATCATGAACATGTCACCACCTGCTATGCCCAGCGTCAAGCCCGTGATGATCTCATATAAAGGTCCACGCTTGACCGCGGGACCCCAGTCGGAATCCTCCTTGATTGGCGAGCCCTTCATCCACGCCTCTCTCGCACCCCACGCATTCGTTATGCCACAGGAAATAGGAAATGCCAGGTCTGTATCACCCTTTAACGCCGATATTCTCATCCGCTCTATATTCGTGAATGCATAATCCAGTCCATAACCGAGTGCTGCTGTTGTCGGGTCTATCACTATGTCTTTACGTGGCACGCCGAGTTTGAACAGGTATCGGTTCAGCGTCTTCTGCGCATTTATATCCAGTTGAGTCCATGATAGAATGACATGCCCGTTAGCCATAGCCGCTTTTGCTATCCGCTCATAATCCATGTTCAGGTTCGCTGATGCAATCAGGCAGCGCTCGCCGGCAGCAACCTCAGCCGCAGCTTCCAGCACCTCAGGGTCTTTATCCGGATTGCCGGAACCGCCAATGACTATGGGCACCTTAACCGCCTGTAATACCTCCTCTACCGTCTTCGCCGCCTCCCGTGCCGGCGTGTCCTTTATCGTTGGGTCTGTGCTTATCAGATGAATCGTAACCATATCAGCACCGAATTCGTGGACATTCTTCTTCGCCCACTCCCCCGGGTCCTCCATCACATCCTGATAATGCTCCCGCACCGCCTTTGCAAGCGATATAGGCATGTCAAAACAATCTACGGAGATCACCGGTGGGTGTGGCATAGGATGGTCGAAGTTATAGAAGGGCAGAGCTTTCTCACCGCCTATTGTCACTGTGCGCTCTCTGGTACCGCCATCAGCCGCCGTAGCGCCTATTGTTACCTCCTCTATCTCGCCGTTCCAGTCCGCTTTACCGACCTCAAAACTGGCTTCCACCAGTTCCGGAGCAGCCTCTTCCCTCTCCTGTAATTGTTGCTGTTGCTGCTGAAACGCCTGTATTATCGGAGCTATAACGGTTCCTAACTCTATCTCCACATCACCCTTTATCCTCACGTCCTCCAGCTCCACCACCTCGTATCTCTCTATTATCTTCAATATATCCTCCAGGCTCACCTCTCCCGACATCTCATCTTACCTCTCAATTGACCCACTACTTTATATATTTTTATCAGTTTAAATAGAAAGGAGAAGAGGATATGGCGCTGAAAGCGGCGAAGGAGATAGTGATAAAGGGCAAGGTTCACGATGTTGGATACCGTCTATTTTTACTGAGCGAAGCGGAAAGGCTGCTTATCGAGAAATTCGATGCAAGAAATGTCCTGGTAGATGGTGCACAGCACCTGGTTGTTCTGGTTGAAGGTGCGGAAGATAAGATTAGCAGGTTCGTGGAGTTTGCAAAAGCGAGTTATCCACCTGACGCTTCTGTGCAATCTGTGGAGGTCAGGGATTATGGGGAAGAGGTCAGGAGCATTGACTCTTTCAGGCAATCCTTCATGGTCTTCCAGCTTACGAAGATAGCGCAGGCAGGTGTGGGCATGCTCGAGAAGCAGGATGC
>JAGGRS010000041.1 GCA_021159475.1 Candidatus Methanophagales archaeon | reverse complement strand
TATATGATTTATATATATCCTTGAGTAATGTATAACACAGGTGATGCAACAAAAATGCCAGAAGACAACGTCATATATATCGGAAACAAGCCCGTAATGAGCTATGTCCTGGCAGTAGTGACGCAGTTCAACAATGGGTTCGACGAAGTGGTGATAAAGGCGCGGGGGAGAGCGATCTCGAGGGCTGTGGATACCGCGGAAGTAGTGAGGAACAAGTTCATGCCAGGCATAGAGATAAAAGACATAAAGATAGGAACAGAGTCGATAGAGGGCGAAGGAGGAGACAAAGCGAACGTTTCCTCGATAGAAATAACGATGAAGGCGAAGGCGTGAAGGCGAGAACCCGAGGGAAGGGAGAATAAGCATCTCTTTTTCTCTTCCTATTTTTATTTATTTCCCGCTTTCCTTTCCAATATTAATGGGATGTTCAACATCGGGCATGTTATCTCGATACGCGACTTCTCAAAGCGTGAGATAGATTCTGTATTGAGCAAGGCGGAGGAGCTGGAGCCATACGCGAGGGGCACACGGGGCGATTTGCTGGCTGGTAAGATACTCGCGAACCTGTTCTACGAGCCGAGCACGAGAACCAGGCTATCGTTCGAAGCGGCGATGAAGCGGTTAGGCGGTGATGTGATAAATCTGCACTCACCTGAGGCGAGTTCTGTTGCCAAGGGTGAGAACCTCGCAGATACAATAAGAACCGTCTCCAGCTACTGTGACGTTATAGCGCTGCGGCACCCACAGGAGGGTGCGGCGCGAATGGCTGCTTCCTTCGCCTCTGTACCCGTAATAAACGCGGGTGACGGCGCAGGGCAGCATCCCACTCAGACACTGCTCGATTTATACACAATCAAGCGTGAGGGACTGCTCGACAACCTCAGAATTGCTATCGTGGGCGATTTGAAATATGGGAGAACGGTGCATTCTCTCACTTATGCACTATCTTTATACCGGGCAAGGCTCTATCTGGTATCTCCGCCCGAATTGAGGATACCAGAGGGTATAAAATCCGACCTTGAGGAGTCAGGAGCGGAGATATATGAATGTGAGGATATAGGAGAGGTGATAAGAGAGGTAAACGTCCTGTATGTAACGAGGATACAGAAAGAGAGATTTCCCGATCCCGCGGAATACAGTAAAGTTGCGGGCACCTATCGTATAACGACCGAGCTCATAGCAGAGAATGAGGACGTGATGATTATGCATCCATTGCCACGTGTGGATGAGATAGATGCGGAAGTGGACCGAACAAGAAACGCAAGATATTTCCTTCAGGCTTTCTATGGTGTTCCCGTGAGGATGGCTATTCTCTCTATATTGCTGGAGCGATGAGTAAGGGGGTTTGCAGATGCATGAAATGGAGATAGAAGAGATAATGGAGGCGGTGGAGCGGCATCAGGAGCTTTACAGGAATGCTCTACCGCTGATAGCGAGCGAGAATGTAACGAGTGAGGATGTGAGGATTCTCCTTGCTTCTGACCTCTCACACAGGTATGCAGAGGGCGAGGTTGGAGCAAGGTTCTATCAGGGCTGTGAGTACATAGATGCGATAGAGGGTAGAGCTATAAAGTGGGCAAGGGAGCTATTCAGGGCTGAGCATGTGAACTTGAAGCCCGTTTCGGGGGTCAATGCTAATATAGCCGCGCTGTTCGCTCTTACTTCGCCCGGCGATAGAATGATGGCGCTATCGGTTCCCGATGGCGGGCATATAAGTCATTCCGCATATTCTGTACCTGGACTGAGGGGTTTAAAACTGGAGCGAATACCGTTCGACCCGAAGGAGATGAATATAGATATAGACCGTGCGGAGCGAGCCATAAGAGCGACAAAACCGAAGCTGATATTGCTCGGTGCAAGTCTGTTCCTCTTCCCACACCCGATCAGGGAACTGCTTACAGCCGCAGATGAGGTTGACGCCACGCTACTCTACGATGCATCGCACGTATTGGGACTCATAGCGGGTAATAGATTCCAGGACCCATTGCGTGAGGGCGCTGATGTTGTCACAAGCAGCACGCACAAGACCTTCCCAGGACCTCAGGGCGCATTGATATTATGTAAAGGTGCGCTGAGCGACAGGATAGACAGGGCGGTCTTCCCCGGAACCGTGAGCAACCATCATCTACATCACATCGCCGGTCTGGCAGTGGCACTGCGTGAGATGATGCATTTCGGTGAAGCCTATGCAGCCCAGATACAATCAAATGCGAAAGCACTGGCTCAGGCATTATACGAAGCGGGCTTCAATGTCCTGTGTGAACATAAGGGATTCACCGAGTCACATCAGATTGCCATTGACGTTCGCGGTCTGGGCGGCGGAGCCAGAGTGGCGAAGCGGCTGGAAGAAGCATATATAATCACCAATAAGAACATGCTACCGTTTGATAAAGAGCCCGATAGCCCCTCTGGAATCAGGCTCGGCGTCCAGGAGCTCACACGAACAGGGATGAAGGAACCGGAGATGATAGAGATAGCATCACTTATGAGGAGGCTGTTAATAGCGGAAGAACCGGCAACAAAAGTGAGGAATGACGTTATGGCATTGAAAGAGGAGTTCCAGAATGTCCATTATTCCTTCGATGGTGGACTTGCATATTGCAATCCCGCATCGAGAAATAAAAAACAAAAATAAATAATAAAAGAACAAAATGGAAGTATTTATAAAGGATGAAGAGTTATAAACAAAGGGACGGAGAAGAGAGGCAGATAAGATACGGTGAAAGATAAGAATGCTTGAGGAGCTGGAAGCGAGACGGGCGGAAGTAATAAAGAAGGCGGAGGAATGCAAGAGGAGACGAACAGAGCTGAATTCAGAGGCGAGCAAATGGGCTGATTTGCGTGATGAACTGAACAGTCGGATAAGAGATGCAGTGGCAAAGGCGAAGGCGTATAAGAAGCAGCGAGAGGAATATGAGAAGTTGATAGAAGCGAAGAAGGAGAAACGCGGTGAGTTGAACAGAAAGGCATCCAGATACTATTCTATGGTGGAGAAGTTGCGTAAGAGCAGGAATAATGACTTAAAGAGTATCAGGGCTTTTGAGCGGCTCAGGAAGCGGATAGACGAGTTAGAGATGAGGCAGCAGGTGGAAGTGCTGAGCAAGGAGAAAGAGAAGAGGCTGGTGGCGCGTATAACGGAACTGAGGCGCGAATTTGCGGCGATGCAGAAGGAGTTTGAGAAGGACCAGAAGTTGAAAGAGCTGCTGAAGGAGGCACAGCGATACAAAGAGGAGGCAGACAAGTATCATGAGGAGGTTTTGAATTACGTAAAGCTATCTCATGAATGCCATGATAAGATGGTGGAATGGTTTAAAGAAGCGGACAGGATAAGAGAGAAGGCGGATGAAGCGCATAGGCTTTATCTTGAGGCGCAGGAGGCTGCGGATGAAGCGCATAGGCTTTATGTTCGCTATCTGCGCGACGTCAGGGATTTCAATCACGTGATTGCGGGCTTGAGACGCAAGATGCGTGAGGACTGGAACTTCAAGGAGCGGATAGAGGCGAGGAAGAGGGCAAAGAGTATCTATGAACGATTCAGGGAGGGTGAGAAGTTGAGCACCGAAGACCTGCTGATGCTTCAGAAGTCCGAGATG
>JAGGRS010000097.1 GCA_021159475.1 Candidatus Methanophagales archaeon | reverse complement strand
ATGGCTATATCCTCAATTATGTCCCTGGTATGGATTATATCATACCGATAGGCAGGTATCATCAATTCTATCTTCCCGCCTGGAACGACCTTTGCATCAAGCCCCATACGCTCACAGCAGCGTTTGCACTCCTGCTCTCCCAGTTCGACGCCAATAAGCGAATTGACATCATCCATTGATATTACCATCTTCCTGGGCTCTAAATGCGGAGTTTCCTCGTCTCCGTCCGGATAGTGTATCAATACCGATTGGATTCGCCCACCGCGTTCAACGAGTGCAGAAGCTACGATATTAAGGGCGATTGAGACGTTCATATCCATACCGGTAACATCTATGAATATATCAGTTGTGGATTCGGTCACCCTTGTCAGCTCGGCATTGATGATGGGCGGGAAAGAGAGTGTATTCCCTGTGGAGTCAAGAATCAGTGGATATTTAGCCTTGCCTTTGAGAATATAACCGTATGCAACACCTTTTGGATGCCGTGCTAAGATCTCTGACAGGCTCATCTCTTCTTCATAATCAAGTGGTATAAAAGCGAATCCAGGGTCTGCTGCGAGATATTTGAATGGTGGTTTCACCTTTTTGAGGTCATGCAAACCTATCGCAATCTTCGCCCGGTTTCGACCTATTCCGCGATGCAAATGCTCCTGAAGCTGCATCAACGATTCTATCGCATTTGAATTGAGATGAACATCCTTCGCAACACCACAAGCTATACAGGGTCGAACTGCCCTCACGGAAGGGTCCACAGCCATCTCGATGCCTGACTTCTCCACCTCGTAATGCACCAGTCCGGGCTCAACCTCCAGAAATTGCCTTAACGCGCGAGCGACACCCTCCACACTGAACAAATCCGGGCGGTTAGGGAAGAACTCAACATCCATATACTCCGATTCTATGCGTTCCACATCTGCGGGCATCAGCGGCATTTGCTCTTTTAGCCGCTCAATGCTTATTCCTGTCAGACTCTCCAGATCACTATAAGCCAATCTTATTACGGGCATTTCCAATTCTCCACTATGAACTCTTTTATTTTATCCACACACGCTTCCACGGACATCCCCTCGGTATCCACAATGACTTCGGGATTCAAAGGCTCTTCATATGGCACATTTACACCCGGCACGGGTGCTCCCTCATCCACTGCCTTCTTATAGATGAAGGCAGGTGCATGCACCGCTATCCTGGCACGTTCACGCTTCATGCACGTCTCCAGAGAGCACTTCACATACACTTCTGCAAAGTTAGGGATGCTCTCACGAGCTCTCTCGCGGTATCTCCTCCTGTTCGCCGTGGCATCTATTATCACTGGCTTACCACACTCAATCACGAGCAACTTCGCCATATAAACCAGTGAGGCATATACAATCTCCCGCTCTTCATCCGTATACGATGGCTCAGGTGTTATAAATCGCCTTATCTCATCGAGCTCAAGCACCTTCACGTCTATGTCGCTCAGTGTATCGTGCAATTTCTGCGCTATTGTGGTCTTACCACTGCCCGGTAAACCTGTTATCCATATCGCCCAGCTCATCTTGATGCCCCAGCCGGGAATCGAACCCGGATCATGGGCTCCGCAGGCCCACGGGATATCCATTACCACACTGGGGCTGAACCGATAATAAATAGAAAGATAAAAGATATTATTCATGATTATTATCAGGCTATCAGAGACGGGGTAGGGGATGAGTAAATTTGCAACTGCTGTTCATACATTCGGATTTTATAGAATATGAAGCGAGGGATAAGACGAGAGTAGCAGAGGAGATAGAGTTAGAGGACAGAGGTGCGCGGGTGCGAGTGGAGGAAGCCCTTGTCGTATTCACTGCTGTGGAACGCGGTGACGAAGGTGAACGCAACAGCGAGAATGTGGTGGAGAATGCGACGGAGGAGATTCTATCGGTTGCGAGGAAGGTCGGTGCGGAAAGGGTGGTTCTGTATCCATACGCGCACCTGAGTTCGGAACTGGCTTCGCCAGAGGTGAGCATTGAGATACTGAAGGCGATGGAAGAGCGGTTACGTGCACGCGGTATGGAAGTGAAGAGAGCGCCTTTTGGGTGGTATAAGGCATTCACAATCCGCTGTAAGGGGCATCCATTATCAGAGCTATCACGTAAGATAAAGGCAGAAGGTGAGAAGGAGAAGAGGGAGTCGAAGGCGTTGGAGGCGGAAGAGAAAGCGGAATCCCATTTCTTCTTCATGGATGAACGAGGAGAACTCATAGCACCTTCAGATTTCAAATTCGGTGATGCGGATGAGAAGCTGAAGAAGTTCTACCTGTATGAGAGTGAGAAGCGGAGAGAGGTGGATAAGATACCGCCGCATGTGGAACTGATGAAGCGGCTGGAGATAGCAGATTATGAACCCTCATCAGACCCCGGGAATATGCGATTTTATCCCAAGGGCGAATTGATAAAGAGGCTGATTGAGGACTACGTCCGGGAAGCGGTTGCGGGATATGGCGCTGCTGAGGTGGAGACGCCCCTGATGTATAGTGTAAAGCATCCATCGCTGAAGGACTACATTGAGAGGTTTCCCGCGAGGCAGTATTCAATATTGGGTAAAGATAACAAGCCTGATTTGTTCTTACGCTTCTCCGCTTGCTTCGGACAGTTCCTCATGAGTAAAGATATGAGTATATCGTATAAGAGTCTGCCATTGAAGTTATTTGAACTCGCTTATTCGTTCAGGAAGGAGAAGAGGGGCGAACTTGTGGGCTTACGTCGCCTGCGGAAGTTCACAATGCCCGATATGCATACACTATGCCGCGATATGAGCGAGGCGCTGGAGGAGTTCAAGCAGCAGTATGAATTATGTATGCGTGTGCTCGCAGATATTGGATTCTCAACTGAGGATTATGAAGTGGCGATAAGATTCACACGGGATTTCTATGATGCACACCGCGATTTCATAACGGAGCTGGTGCGGATAGCGGGTAAGCCTGTGCTGATAGAGCTGTGGGACCAGCGTTTCTTCTATTTCGTGCTCAAGTTCGAGTTCAATTTCGTTGATGCACTGGGCAAAGCATCGGCGCTCTCCACTGTGCAGATAGATGTTGAGAATGCCGCACGGTATGGCATAAGATATATTGATGCGCATGGAGAAGAGAGAGAGCCTATTATACTCCATTGCTCGCCAAGTGGTGCAATTGAGCGATGCATGTATGCGTTATTGGAGAAGGCGTATATGGATAATGAGAGGGGAGTGCCGCCGATGCTACCGCTGTGGCTATCACCCACGCAATTGCGACTTATACCGGTTGCCGAGCGGCATCACGAGTATATCAGGGCTATATTACCTGCTCTGGAAGGCATAAGGGTGGATGTGGACGACCGTGAGGAGACGGTCTCGAAGAAGATACGCGATGCGGGTCGCGAATGGATTCCGTATGTGGGCGTGATTGGCGACCGTGAGGTGGAGCGAGGGACGGTGAATGTCAATATCAGGGCGACGCAGCAGGTGGAGGAGCTGGAAGTGGAGGAATTGAGACGGAGGATAGCTGAGAAGGTAAAGGGCAGACCGTATCGGGAATTGCCACTGCCCGTTAGATTATCAGAGCGGGTAAGATTCGTGGGTTAATTTAATTATAG
>JAGGRS010000130.1 GCA_021159475.1 Candidatus Methanophagales archaeon | reverse complement strand
AACTTTATCGTCTCCGCGTTTTGCAGTATAATACTGCATCGCCTCTTACCATCAGGAGTATCAACCTCAGCCTCCACGAGCATCAGTGGTCGCTTCTCTATCTTCACTCGCCCAACCACCGCTTTCCTCGCTATCCCTTCCTTATTCACGATAAGCACATCCTCACCTGAGCGCAATTCCGAGAGGTATCTTGTCTTTTCACCTACCAGTATGTAGGCATGCACAGCACCGGCATTCACCCTGAAGGGTCTCGCAGCCACGTAAGGGCTCTCTTCAGATTCGGAATGCACTAAGAACAGTGCAAACGACTGGGAACCGATAAGCATGCCCTCACCAGGCGTCATCAGCGAGCAGGTATCCACACAGACGCGATCGCCCATCTCAAGCTCCTTCACGTTCGTCACACGCGCATAAGAGAGCGGAATCCTGCCCATCTCACTCGCATCTCTAACCTCCACCACACGCTTTATCTCCGATGGGTCACCGGTATCGAGTAGAACGCCATCTGCACCGTATTCTAAAGTTTCAAGCGCTGTCCTCGCCTCTTCCGCATTCTGCACGCCCGCTATCACCTTCACCTCCTTCTTCTGTAATTCCGCTATTATATTCTCCAGCGGTATTATCTTCCAGTCCTTACCTATTACAATAACATAATTGCAATAATCAGCGACATCCACTGCAAATCGTTCATATTTCTTACCCTTTATCTCCACGTATGCGGCATTTATTTGTGCACCGTAAGTCCTCTTTAACGCATTATAGACATCTGATTTGTTTATCTCGGGTGGAATAGGCTTTGTGCCATCCCCTTCGCTCCTCTTGCCATAGACGATTATGTCCGCTTCTTTTCCTACCTCAAAGGGAATCTCCTCTGATACAATAGCAGCCACCTTGATACGACCTAACTCCTTTACCTTGCTCACATCGCTCTCTTCTATCAGCACCACGTCAATACCCGACTCTAAACCGGCGGTGATTCGTGATTTCTTATCATCCCAGGTTCCTTCATCTGCTTTTATCCATATCTCCTTAGCTTTGCCCTTTGCATTAGCATTACCCTTAGCCTCATCTCCGTCTCTCATTCTCACACCTCATACCTCTCACTCACACCCTTCTATTCCTTCTACTATTACTCTTATATAACCTCCCCCTTTAGATAAATTTTGGTCTGTCCACCACAACCCCAGGTTGTTGCCTCCGCCACCTCATCGAGCTATCCTTCTTCGCTTCACTTCACTCTCGCCCATCTCTCTTTTGAGATGATCACAAAAATATCGAAAAATTTATATATTGAGAAAGAGAAAAACAGGCATATTGATAGTGGAGCAATAAAAAGGAGTGGAAAGGAGAGATGGGAGAAGAGAAGAAGGAGGGTGAGTTTGAGCCGAAGATAATCGGATTTACCTGTAATTGGTGTACATACGCATCAGCAGACCTTGCAGGGACGTCGAGGAAGAAATACCCGCCGAATGCACGGATAATAAGGCTTATGTGCTCAGGGAGGCTGGATCCGATGTTTGTGCTCAAGGCGTTGCTGAATGGTGCAGATGGAGTGTTTATAGGGGGCTGTCATCCCGGGGAATGCCACTATATAAAAGGGAATTTCTATGCCAGGCGGAGAATAGCGGCGATAAGGACGATTCTGAAGCAGTTTGGACTGGACAACAGGGTCAGATCAGAATGGATAAGCGCATCGGAGGGGGATAAGTTTGCAAGGGTGATGACGGAGATGGCGGAGGACTTGAAGAAGCTGGGTCCGAATCCAATGAGAGGTAAGATATTATGAAAGGTGCAGAGTTGGGGATAGAGGATTTAGAAGGTTTTTTTAGGGGCTTGCTGGAGAAGGAAGTTGTGGATTGTCTGGTAATGCCACACGTCGCAGGTAAAAATATCGCATATATGATGGTAACGGATCCGAAGAGGATAGAGTCATCGCCGGGGAAAGCCATCTTCGCACCTTCGTTCAGTGTGAATGCAGCGGGTATAGTTAAAGGATGGACGGTAGCGAATAAGGTGGGGCTGGTGGCGAAGCCGTGCGAGATAAGGGCGGCGATAGAACTGGTGAAGCTGAATCAGATGGATAAGGATAGTTTACTGCTCATCTCTGTTGATTGCGCAGGTGCATTTGAGAACCAGGTTTATGCAGACCACAGTGATGAGATAGGGGAGTGGCTGGATAGCGGGAAGATAGAAGAATTGAAGGGCAAAGGGATAGAGCTGAGAGAGGCATGCACAATATGTGATAGCAGATTAGCAGATGTCGGGGATATAGGAATAGTGAGGCTGAACGGGGATAAGGTTGTGGTTGCGGGACTGACGAATATGGGAGAAGCAGCACTGACAGCACTGGAACTGCCGTTAGAAGATAAGGAGATAGAGCGAAAGGATGAGAAGGCGCGGATAGCGGAGGAGGCGAAGAAGAATGAAGAGGCGTTACCGAAGATAAGCAGCATTGAGGAACTGGAAGCGTTCTTACAGGATTGCATAGTATGCAAGAACTGCCGTGATGTATGCCCGGTATGCTATTGTAAAGAATGTTTCTTTGACCAGCCACTGGGTAACCCGGCGAGTGGAGACCTGCTGAACCTCGCAGAGCTGAGAGGTGCGATTGGGGTGCCTGCGAATCAGTTGTTCTATCACCTGACGCGGGTGTACCATGTGAGCACGACGTGTGTGGGTTGCGGAGCCTGTGCGGATGCATGCCCGAAGGATATACCATTGACGAGATATTACCCCGTGATAGCGCGGAAGGTGCAGGAGATCTTCGAATATGAGCCGGGTAAGGACGTAGAGGAGCCACTGCCTTTCGTTGTGTATGAGGAGGAGGAGCTTGAGGACAAGCTGAGATAAGATAAGAAAAAATGATAAAGACATGGGAATTAGAACCGAACTTCAAATACGAGATAATGAAGGAGCCGGGGGGTGAGCATTTAACGTCGTGCTTCCAGTGCAGCACGTGCACATTGGGTTGCCCATTGACGGAGATCGTGCCGGGTTATAATCCACGAAAGATAATCCAGATGAGTTTGCTGGGGATGCGAAAGGAGGTCTTATCAAATCCTGATTTATGGGTGTGTCTGATATGTCAGACGTGCACGGCGCGCTGCCCGCAGGATGTGCGGATAGCGGATTTGCTGGGTGCGATAAGGCGGATAGCGGAGCGAGAGGAGGAAGCGGGTAAGCTCAAGATAGATAGCGTTCGACCGAGATTTGATAAGGCTTTCATGCATCAGTTAGAGAAATATGGGCGATTGTATGATTTCGGACTGGCGAAGGAGTATTATACGGGACGAGAGGGGTCGTTCTTCAAGGGTATGATGGCGATGTCGAAGGATTACAAGGCGTTCGGGATGCGACTGTTCAAGAAGGGCAAGATGGGACCGAAAGCGCTCTTCCCGGAGAAGGTGAAGGATAGGGGAGTGATGAAGAAGATATTTGAGCAGATGGGGGCGGGAAAGAAATGAGTGAGCGTAAGTATGCGTATTATCCGGGCTGCCCATCGGGCACGACGGCGATGGAGCAGGACATGTCAATGAAGGCGGTATTTGAGAAGCTGGGAATAGAACTGGAAGAGGTGGAGGACTGGAACTGCTGTGGCGCTGCGGAGGTAGAGGACCCGGAGCTTGTGTATGC
>JAGGRS010000182.1 GCA_021159475.1 Candidatus Methanophagales archaeon | reverse complement strand
TCGCCCACCGCTCGCTTCACCGGTGTATATGCCGATTCGCGGAATTTGGGTGTGAAATCCCTGATTTCACCATCTACAACGAGTTCTGCACCCTCGCCCGACTCCACTCTGCCAATCTCGTCCATTCTGACATCATTATCTGCTGCAATCGCTTTTATCTCGTCTGCTACATCCTCAGGGCATATAACAAGGAGTGCATCAAGAGATACACCCAGATAATCAATTCCATGCCGCTCAAGCATCTCAAGAACCTTAGTATTCACCAGAGACCTGATTCTCGCTTCGTCGAATACCAGTTTCACCGATGAGACCTTCGCAATCTCATGTGCATCACCTCTGATTCCACCATTTGTGACGTCCGTCATCACATGGATTCTGCGTGTTATACCGGCTTCGATGAGTGCCTTACACGCCACCAGGAATTTCACATTCAGCGTCTCTTTTACCACCTCATACTCGCCGTTATACAGTGCCGCAGTTGATATTGTGCCTCCACCCGCGCCCTCACTCATCAATATCACGTCCCCTTCCTTCGCATCCGCTCGCGTCACAACCTCACTGGCAACCCCAACAGCGCCAACGCAGCCCGTCATACGTTCCCCTATCACCATATCGCCACCAATCCTCAATGTCGAGCCCGTTATGAGTGGCACGCCAGTGGCATCGGAGACAGCAGTGATACCAGCAATATGGTCAAATATCTTACCAACATCGCCATCATCTGCCACGTGAATATCGGAGAACAGGGCAACAGGCGAAGCGCCCATGACATACACATCACGAAGAGCTGCACGTGCTACATGAAAGCCTGCAATGAACGGGAAATCACTCAATCTCGAATGCATGCCATCAACAGTAACGACGATGAATCTATGTTGTCCCGATGCGGGTATCTGTACCACGCCGGAATCGCTCAAAGCGGATGAATCAACCACTGCGTCTGTTGCTCCTATCAACTCCCCTATCTTCTCATGAACATAAAAATCACCTGCACCACGCGACCCGACACCGAACTCGCCCATGTGCACGCCCGATTCAATTGCGCCAAGCAGTTCGTCATCTATCTTCATTGTCCTCTTCGCTTCCTCGAGCACGGCTTTCGAAAACCTGTCCAGCGAGTCTGGATGTATATTCGGCTTAATCTCCCTTATGCGATTGCGCAATTCCGCAATTATAACCGCGTCATCTTTGCCCTCTTTCAGATTCCTCTTCACAAAACCCTCTATATCCATTATCTTTGTTTTTATATTATACCAATTACCAATAAAGAAACCGATGCCGGTTATAGGAGGACAATACAGTTTCGGGCTTCGGTGCATCGCTGGTAAAGTCTGCATATCGGATGTTGACGATTTCATTGCTATATTAAAAGCTATCGCCCGTAGATACTCGGTGGCAATCCAGGCTATGGATGCAGAGCTGATAGCAGGTGAAGCGCATATAAAATCAGCAGTTCAGAAAGCGGTGAGAGCAATACGTCAGGGTAACAGTATAACGAGCGATTTAAGTATGGAAGTGCTCTTATACGCAGCAGGCAGGAGGCAGATAGAGAGGGCACTGGCAATGGGCGTCTCTCCCGGTGATAATAAGAAAATCGTCATTGTTATTATTGATGATGATAATGATAAAGACCTGGATGCCATAGCTGAGGAGCTCAAGCAACGTGTCGGGCTGGAGGAGCAGCCAATGGAGGAACTGGAGCTGGAGACAGAGACAGAAGAGAAGCGGAATAAGTTGATGCGGTTCTTTAATATCACTGATGCTGAGATAGAGGCAGTAGGCGAGCGCAAATTGAAGATGCTCGTTCTGGAGCGAGTGGCATTATTGGAAGTGTATAAGTGATATTGTGAAAATGACGAAACAAACGACCGGGAATATTCCTTCTCTTTTTATCTTCCACTACTTCTTTTATCTTTAGAGCGAAAGTGTGAGTGTGTGAGAGGGGGAGTGAGAGTGATATGGGACTATTGGACCGCATGGGAGTGATAGTAAAAGCGAAGGTGAACAAGGTGCTGGACAAATTCGAAGACCCGCGAGAGACACTTGAATATTCATATCAGAAGCAACTGGAAGCATTGCAGAAGGTAAAGAGAGGCATTGCCGAAGTAGCGACCTCAAAGAAGAGACTGGAATTGCAGAAAGTGAAATTAGAGCAGAGTATGAATAAGCTGGAGAGCCAGGCGCGGGAAGCACTGGAACTGAACCGTGAGGACCTGGCAAGGCTCGCATTGCAGCGAAAGAACCAGCTGGCGGAGGAAATAGAGGGGCTGAATCAGCAAATAAGCGAATTACAGGCTGAGCAGGATAAACTATCGGCTGCTGAGAAGCGATTATCGGCGAAGGTGGAAGCATTCAGGACGAAGAAGGAGTTGATAAAGGCGCAATATTCGGCTGCTGAGGCTCAGGTTAAGATTAATGAAGCGGTTGGCGGTATATCAGAGGAGATGAGCGATGTGGGACTGGCAATCCAGCGTGCGGAATCCAAGACCGAGAATATGAAAGCGCGTGCTGCGGCTCTTGATGAACTGGTTGATACGGGCACACTGACCGACCTGACGGGGAGCAAGGATGATATAGAGCGTGAGCTATCGGAGCTGAAACAGAGCGGCGATGTGGAGCTGGAACTGGAGAAGCTGAAGCAGGAGGTGGGGAAGAGATGACCATCGTTCGTGTAATGGGAGAAGGGCAATTTGAAGTGGATGAAGCAGTTCTGGAGCGCCTGAACGAGCTGGATAACCAGATAGTGGAGGAGGTGGCGCGGGCTAATGAGCAGCGTTTTCGTGATTTGCTGCACGAGATGATTGAGCTGGTGAAGCGTGAAGCGAGTCCTTTACATCCTTCCACGATTGTGCCTTCGGACATCATAATCCCGCCCGCTGATCTGAGTCTGGAAGAGGCGAAGAAGATATTTAAAGGTGAGGGCATCATTCCTGACTGAGACTGGTAATGTATGAATATAGTGGATGCATTGCTCGACGTGCGAAAGAAGAAGATAGAAGTATTCTGTAACGAGCGATTGGCGAATGGAACAAGTCCATATATGGTAATTGAGGAACTGACGAGCGGTCTCAGGGAGATAGGGCGCGGGTATAAGGAGATATATTTCGATGCCGAACTGATGGTAGCGGGCTGGAATGCGAAGAAGGCGCTGACGATACTGAAGCCACTGTTACAGGCTGAAGCTGAACAGACGGGGCATAAGGATGAACCGAAGCGTGAGCGAATAGGCAAGGTGGTCATGGGCACGGTGAAGGGAGATGTGCACGATATAGGCAAAGAGATAGTCAGTATAATGCTCACTTCCGAGGGCTTTGAGATTATAGACCTTGGCACGAACGTGAGTAAAGAGCAATTTGCAGAAGCAGTCAGGGAGACTGGAGCAGATATTCTCGGGATGTCCGCATTGCTGACCACAACGAGGGAATATATGCGTGAGGTGATAGAGTATCTCAAAGAAGAGCGTATCAATGTGAAGATAATGGTGGGTGGCGGTGCAGTGACGGAAGAGTTTGCAAATAAGATAGGCGCCGATGCATACGGTATGGATGCGATTGATGCGATAAAGAAGGCGAAGATGCTTGTGGGTGCGTGAAGATGCGAATAGCGATACTGAAGCGAGATAGGTGCCAGCCGCGGAAATGCCAGTA
>JAGGRS010000106.1 GCA_021159475.1 Candidatus Methanophagales archaeon | reverse complement strand
ATAAGTATAAGCCACCATCGCCACCATCATTTACCCGGTTTGATATAAGATACCTCTTTCTCGGTCATTTTCTGCCTCATCGGGATGACGAAATAGAAAGTTGAACCTTTTCCCGGCTCGCTTTCCACCCATATCTTACCGTTATGCGCCTCAATGATTCCCTTAGCGATGGCTAACCCCAAACCGGTTCCCTGATGTTCTCTTGCCATAGAAGTATCAATTTGTGAGAAAGGCAAGAACAATTTCTTCTGGTCGGCTTTAGAAATCCCGATGCCATAATCTGTTATACTGAAAAGGATATTATCCTCCCCCGAACGTTCGGTTTTAATCACAACCGTCCCGGATTTTTTAGAGAACTTAATTGCATTGTTTAACAGATTGCCTATCGCCTGTTGTAATCTTTCTGTATCTCCAACGATGTCTGGCAGGTCAGCTAAGGTTGCGCTTATTTTTATGCCCTTCGCCTTAGCGAGCGCTTCTTGCGTCTTTATTGCCTCTTTAACCGCCTCATTGAAGTTCATGGACTTGAAGAACATCCTGATTCGCCCTGCTTCTATCCTTGATATGTCAAGGATATCGGCAATCAGCTTATCCAGCCTGGCTAAATTCCTGAGGACTATTTCTATGCTATTCTCCTGTTTCTCACTCAGTTTCCCCATGTAGCCTTCCTGGAGCATCTGGAGCTGCGCTTTCATCGGTGTCAGTGGTGTTTTCAACTCGTGGGACGTTATGGAGAGGAAGACATTTTTCATCTTCGTTACCTCCTCCAAATTCACCACCTTTAACTCCAGTTCGCGGTTGAGTTTCCGAATCTCATCCTCCGCCTTCTTACGTTCCGTGATGTCTCTAAATATCGTTAATTTCGATATACTGCCGTCAGCGTTCCTCAGTGGCGTCTCAATGAGGTCATAAGTTCTGTTCCGCCTGCGAGAGTGCCATTCCCACCTCACGGTCTTTCCTTTCATCACCTCCGGATGTTTGCACCGCGGACAGGGTTCTTCGCGATTATGAAACACCTTATAGCAAATATCGCCCACGTGGTCGCCAAATATGCGACGTAAGACCTCATTCATGAACTCTACCCTGTAGTCCGCTGAGATGAGATACACACCGTCAGGCATGCTTTCAAATATCAGTTTCAGGTTGTCTCGCTCTGCTTTTATCCTCTTTCTTATCTCCTCCGCTCTTCTTTTCTCCTCGCGCAGCAGAGCCTTTGCGTGCTCACCGCTAACAAAGCCGACGAGATAAGCCACTGCGAGTAAGACAAGCGCCCTCTGTATAGCCTCAAGGGTCAAGATGCTGAGGCTGAAGTCCGAGTAGATGAAGCTCGTGAAAATATGAAGAGCGCCGAGAAATGATGCGACGTAAATAGCCCGCATATAATACCATACCCCCGCAAGGATGACGGGTATAAAGAAGAAATGAGCATACGCGATTTTTTTACCCATGGCGAAGGTGGCATAAGCGTCCAGAATAACACAGGCTAATATAGCAATCATCAACAGACGAGATTTCGTGCTCTCACGCCATCGCCATATGCCAGCATCAGCACCGGCAAAAAGATGTCCGTTTCCCATCAAAACCTCACACTTTTAGCGCTTTATCTTTGTATCGCTTTTTCAACAGAATCAAGCAGCTCTCGCACACTAAATGGTTTTCCTATGAGACCTACGACCTGTTTAAAGGCGAACAAATCCTCTTCCTCCGCTTCCTGCAAATGAACCGCGGTCAGAAAGATGATTTTCATCCCCGACAATCTACTGTCTTTCTCTATCTCACGTAATATCTCCTTCGTGGTCAAGCCGGGCATCATAATATCGAGCAGTAGAATATCCGGGCTTTCGGTCTTTAATTTGTGCAGGCACTCCTGTCCATCTCTTGCTTTTATTGTTCTGTAATTGTTGGCATCCAGGATCTGCGCGACCGATAACAAGACATCGGGTTCGTCATCCACAATCATAATCGTTTTTCTCTCGCACATTTTGTTCACGCTAATCCTGTGGCTGTGGTTTCGGGCATGACGACGGCGACCAGTTGAAGAGGTCCTTTTTTACCTATTATCAATGATGCGGCTAATCGGGCATTGAATGTGGAGCCGTCTCTTCTGAGTGCGACCAGGTCACCTTCCCAGGTACCCTTCTCACGCACCGCGGTCAGGACGGCTTCAGCTTCCGATTTATCTCTCCAGAATTCTGAGTATGGACGTCCTAAGACCTCGTTCTCATCATCATAGCCCCATAGCGCCAGGAATGCGGGATTCACATAGGTCGGCTTTCCTTCTAAGGAAGTCATAAAGATGGGCTGTGTGGCGATACCGACGGCGCTGGCTTTGAGTTTCCACTCCTCTTCCGCTTTTATTTTCGCAATACCGCCGGCAATCGCCTCCGATACGCCCTCAAGCAGGCTTCTATCATCGTCAGAGAGCGTCCTTCCGGAGCTGTTGAAGATGAGCAGCGCGCCATGAAGTTCACCACTGGTCGTCAGAGGAATTGCATAGCCCTCTTTAAGATTATATACACTGGCTAAGTGTGAGGCGGTTTGGGCAAGTTCATTGTCATCGGGCATGCCTTTTACCCGGTAGGTGCGAGCGCGAGCACGGTAGAACTGAAGATACAGGGCTTTCCTGCGCATGATTGCCTCCGTTGCTATTCGCCTTTTCCAGTCCTCAGCTTTGACCCTGACTTCGCTGGCTTCTGCTTCATGCGGGTAACCTATTCGTGCATAACAGAAGAGCATGTCTTTAATCCGGTCGTAGATCAATATATCGCCCATGTCGAAAGATAGCACATTGCGCATGTTCTTGAGTATCGTGGAACACAGCTGGTTAATCGTATAAGACCTGTTAACCGCTTCTCCGAGCATGCGGTGCAGTTCAGAGAGGTTTTTTATTCGCTGCTCATACTTCACCTTCTCGGTAGCATCGCGGATAATGGCGATGATGGAGAAAGAGCCGTCGGGGTTCTCTACACGGCTCGCTTTGAGCTCCAGTATTCTACCCGCTTTATCTTCTACGCGGCATTCCACCTCCTCTACCGTGGCGTCAACGATGCTTTTAAACCCACAGGGGTCATCTCCACGGTCGGAGGCGAAGAATGAGCGCGGATATTTCTGCCCGATGCAGTTGCCATAAAGTGCGGTCAAATACCGGTTCATGAAGAGGATATTGAAATCAAAGTCGAGAATCAGAATGCCCTCGGGCACATAGGAGAGTATGCGAGAGAATATCTTCTCGGTGTATGTCTTCTCTTCTTCGCTCAGCAGGAATATGTGTTGCAAAGGCGATTTGCTCACGAACCATATCTTCGCTCGCCCGATTTGCTTGTATGAGATGCGCCCATCTGCGCGGAGGTGATTGAGGTATTTGGAGAGCGTATGCCTGCCGAGCGGGACAGCCTTCGAGATTTCCTCTATGGTCGCGCCAATACCACCGATGTCCTGTATAGCATTAATTATTCTGGTGTATATCTCCTCTTCGGGTTTCATCTTTTTAAAAATTAAAAACCCTGTTAGCGCCCATCCCTCTGACCAGACCGCTGGGTTTAACCAATCCTGAGTATTATCGTCACCCACATCGTGATAATCATCACCCACGTGGGTATCTGAATAGCAACAATCCATTTCATGATTGAGTCCATTCTACCTGTGAGTCGAGAATCCATCTCTGCTATTCGCTTGTTCATTTCATCTATCCCGCTCTCCAACCTGGCTATCCT
>JAGGRS010000251.1 GCA_021159475.1 Candidatus Methanophagales archaeon | reverse complement strand
TGAGGGCGTATTTGGCAGGAAGAGAAGCACTCGCGGCATCTACATGACCCATGTGGGGACGATACCCTCCGAGAGTTCGGTACAGGTATTCCAGCGTGGGTCGAAGAAGAAGATAGGGGAAATAGACGAGCCGTTCCTGGAGAAGTTAGAGAAGGGTGATACCTTCGTTCTTGGTGGCAGGACTTATAAGTTCATATCGGTCCGTGGTATGCGAGCATACGTGGAGCCCTACGAGGGTATGCCCACCATTCCCGCATGGATAGGAGAGATGCTCCCTTTAGAGTTCGACTCCGCAATAGAGATAGGGAGGTTCAGGGCTGAGATGGAGCGCAGGCTGGAAGAAGCGCCGGATGAGGTTGTGGAATGGTTGAAACGCGATTACAACCTTGAAGATAACGCAGCAGAGAGTATATTCTCTTATTTCGAGGAGCAGAAGCGGTATGCAGGTGTGATACCCAATCACAGGCGCATTCTCATTGAGGTTTATTATGATGATATAGGGCGTCAGAATATCGTATTCCATGCACTTTATGGCAGACGGACACTGGATGCGCTATCGCGGGCTTATGCGTATGCGATAAGCCGTGCTTATAAGAGCAATGTCTCGGTGACGATAAACGATAACGGCTTCATATTGAAATTGCCACATAAACGCGTGGATACCCTCACCATAGCGAATTTAGTGAGCAGTGAAACAATAGAGGAGCTGCTAAGGGCGAGTGTAAAGCGAACGGAACTATTCAAGCGGAGATTCAGGCATTGCGCTGTTCGTGGCTTGATGGTGCTGAAGCAGTATAAGGGTTATGAGATAGGTGTGGGGAAGCAACAGCGGAGTTCCACATCTATATTGAATGTAGCGAAGAAGATAGAGGGCTTCCCCATCGTGGAGGAGACATACCGTGAGATACTGGAGGAGGTATTTGACATCGAGCATGCAAGGGAAGTAATCAGGGGTATTGAAAATGGCATGATAGAGGTGGTTACAATAGAGACGCCGTTCCCTTCGCCTTTTGCTCATAATCTGGTTGCGTTACAGGCATCGGACGTGGTGCTGATGGAATCGAGGCGCGAACTGCTGCTCGAACTCCACCGGAGGGTGATGGAATATATAAGTCAAAAAGACTTATCTTAACAGAGGACGGGGATTGATGAGGGCTTTGTATATTGGCAGGTTCCAGCCTTACCACCTCGGGCATCACGAAGTGATAAAGAAGATAGCTGCTGAGGTAGATGAGGTGATTATATGTATCGGGTCAGCACAGAGGAGTCACGAACTGGAGAACCCTTTCACTGCGGGCGAGCGATACCTGATGATATCAAAATCATTGAGGGAAGATGGCATCTTGAATTTCTATATCGTTCCTATTCTGGATGTGAACTGGAATGCGGTATGGGTATCGCATGTTGAGTCGCTGATACCACCTGTGGACGTGGTATATACAAACAATCCATTGATAGAGCGTTTATTCAGGGAGCGGAGCTATGCGGTGCGAACGCCTTTGCTATTCAATCGCGGTGAATACTCAGGCAGCGAGGTAAGGCGGCGAATGCTGAACGGAGAGAACTGGGAGGCTCTGGTGCCCAGAGCAGTGGTGGAAGTGATAAAGGAGATAGGCGGTGAGAGCAGGCTGGAAGACTTGAGAAGAAGTGACGAATGTTGAAGCTGAACTTAAACTTATATGTGACTGTAATTATAGAGTGAGTGAGCATGCATGGATAAGAATAAAAACACGAGTAATAAGAGTAAGGACAGGGAGGAATACATAGAGGATTTGAAGAAGACGCTGACACCTCTCATATTTGGTATTCTCGCAGGTGTTATATGCTTCTCTATATATGCTGCTTCTCCACTTATGGTCGTTGATGATACCGGCGGCACAATGGTCGCTTACCTGGATAAGGGACTCATCCCGTCAAATTTATCTGCTCAGTTTAAAGATAAGGGCATCCCACTCAATACGAATCAGAACCTCACAGTTCTTAAGCAAGGAGCGGATAAATGGCTGATAGGCAATGAGTATATAATAAAGAGCGAGTCAGCGAAGCTGAATGTATACCCAATCCCGGTATCCGAGAACTGGTTCCTCATTGCTTTACTTCTGATTCTGGTTCAGAAATTTGTGTATCCGTATATGCATACTCGCATAAATGGAGCGAAGGACTGGTTATATATAGGATTCATAACCGCCTTCTGCTGGTTCATCTCGTTCACACTGTTATTGAGCCTTATATTTTAACACGTTCAACGTTCACAGAACCCCACCTACTATGGTAGATTCCGGTAGAACTTCCCGTATCCTCCATTCCGCTTTAATAGCTCGATAGCGGCATTTGCCGCTTCGGTCAGTATGCTCTCCGCTTTCTTATAATCCGGTGCAGTGATTCGTATCCGATAACGTGGGGCACCGAGATAAGAGCATTCGAAGCCGTCTCCAGCAACCTCCTTCGCCTCCTTCAATGCCTTCTTTATTATCTCCACACCGTTAGGCAGCGGGCACCTCAATTCCACATACCCGGTTACATGCACGGAAGGCGGCTTAACATTGGCAAGTGCAACCCTATGTATCTTATCAGCGAGTGCCTCTTCTATCCCGAGCTCGCTCAATGCGCGCTTGCCTGTCTTATATATCTGCTGGAACGCATCGTAGAGGCTACCATAGGCATCCACGAGCTTCGTCTCAACTCCCTGAAGTTCAGATGCTGGCACGGCGAGTGAGAGCCACTTCCTGGCTTTCTTCTCGTTCTTCCACGCTTTTATCCGCTCACGTTTCAGCCCTTCCTTCACCGCCTTCAATGACAAATCTATATGCCCCCTCCGCTCGTCCACAGCCAGCACCTTGCATACTATCTTCTGCCCCGGTCTCACGTAATCCCTGAGATGCTTTACCCAGCCGGTGGAGACTTCGGAGATATGAATAAAGCCCTCTTTGTCTTCATACTCCTCCAGACTGACGAATACCCCGAAACTCTTGAGCTCTCTCACCGTGCATACCACCAGTTCCCCCTTCTCAGGCAATTCCTCCCCGGGCTTAGACATCCTCCCCCTCGCTTGTTATCCAAGAACTTCTATTATCTTGCTCTTTATCGCCGCCTTACCCCCACGTGGCTCAGCCAGCGTCCTTCCACAGACGTTACATCTGACCGTTGTGGTTGCGTGGTCAAATACAATCTGCTCATTCTCACAGTCGTCGCATCTCAACCTCAGGAATTTGCTCCTCATCTCCCTCTCGCTCTTCATCTTCATATACTCAGGATTAATAAACATGATTTTATATATCTCGGATGTGATACGGGAGGGGGAGTATGTCAGTCAACGAGCTCGAGCCTGGAAACCCTGAAACCCTCCCTCTGATGCGCACGTTTGCATTCCATGCATTTATACCTGAGGAAGACCTTCTTCGTTGGCTTGTCTCCACCAGGCACTTTTGAGAATTTACCGCTATTCCCTATGCCCGACTTGCGCTTCTTCTGCCTCACAATCCAGTTTAAAGAGGAAGGTCTGCCCTTCTTCACCTTCTCCACTTCATGCACCGTATGTTGTCCGCAGTAGGGGCAGAAAATCCTCACTCGCTTCGGCATCTTCATCTTATCCGCTCACCCCTTTCCCTCTTATACGCTTCAAATCGCATTGCAACACCTCGATTACACAATATCTCAGCATTGGTCTTCGGCAACATAATAACATCTTCTTTTCCCACTTTATAAATCCTGCCATCTATACCCATGAAGGTCGG
>JAGGRS010000204.1 GCA_021159475.1 Candidatus Methanophagales archaeon | reverse complement strand
AGCAGAAGGGAATTATCCTGCCATCGGGCGTTACATAATGGATACCGCACCTCTGCACCCGTTCCAGGTCGAAATTATAGGGGTCCTGGAAGTGCATGGCGCCAATGAAGAGCGCTTTGCGATGGAATTCTGCCAGTGAGTCGCGATTGCCTTTGTCCAGAATATCGGTGAGTGTGAACTTATCGAATACCGAGGGCGCCTTCTCATGGTCTATAAACTTCTTGCCCTGGGTCATTATCCGCATCATCGCCCTCAATTTCCCTATTCGTGATTTGCTCATCTCCTCCGCCTGCTCTTCTATGAATTCCATCAGCCCTTCAACGTCTATAAACTCGGTTATCGGTATGAACTTCCCGTTCTCCACAAACACGTATGTTGCTGCGCCGCAGTGAGGATGAACCGAGAATTCCAGTTGTGGCATGCCCTTCCATGCCTCCACGAAATGCGAGATGGCAACGACGAAAGGAACGGGATAGAAGCTTTCACGTGGTATCTCGCCATCTGTCTGCTCCTCCAGTGCCTTTATATAATCGGGAATCGTTATCCTGCCGCTTCTTCGCTCGCTCTCATCTACTCTGCCCTCAAATGAGATTGGCTGCGCATTCACTCCGCGTATTATATCCAGGTTCCTGGCTGCGAATCTCACCATATCACCTACCTGATGGTCATTTACACCTTTAACGAGTGTGGGTACAAGCACAACGCTCTTTAGCCCGCCCTTACGGCAGTTTTCTATCGCCCTCAACTTCGTCTTCAATGCCGGTATGCCCCTCAATACCCTGTAAGGCTCTTCGGTAACGCCGTCGAACTGTAAATATACGGTGTGCAAGCCCGCCTCTACCATGTCATGACAGAACTGCTCGCTCTTTGCCAGTGCTACCCCGTTTGTGGCGACCTGAATATGGGAGAATCCCATACCACGAGCCATTCTCACGATATCAATGAAACCTTCCCTTATCGTCGGCTCACCACCCGCAAATTGAACCGCGGGGCATGGCGGCACCTCACTCCTGAGCAGTTTCATCATCTCCTGCAATTGCTCCATCGTCGGTTCATATACATACCCGGATGCGGCGGCATTTGCAAAACAGGTCGGGCAGTGCTGGTTGCATCGGTTCGTGAGGTCTATAATGGCGAGCATGGTCGAGCTCTTATGCACCGGGCAGAGCCCGCAGTCATAGGGGCAGCCGTTTTCCGTGTTCGTAATCCTAATGCCGGCATTGCCAGTATACATCCATCTTGCGAATTTGTAATAGAGCGAGGCATCAGACCAGTATATGTCATCGAACTCGCCATGCTTCTCGCATCTCTTCTTCATCAATATCTTGCCATCCGATTCATACACCTCCGCATCTATAACATTTAGACACTCAGGGCAGAGCGATTTGGTCTTCATCACTTCTCACCTTCTTATATGGATGTAAAAGATAAAGATGGCATAATATATATAAACTCATCACCCTGAACCATCGGGATAAGGAGGTAAAGAGTAGAGATGAAAAGCACCGGTCTCGTCTATCATGACTCTTATTTGAGACATTATACCGGGCGTGGTCATCCTGAGAGAGCCGAACGGCTATTAGCCATAATGAAAAAACTGGATGCAGAGGGTATAACCAGGAGTGTGGAACTGCTATCGCCACTAAAAGCCTCAAGGGAGCAGATAGGATACGTCCATCAGGGTGCTTATATATCGAAGGTGGAAGTGATGAGTGCTCGCGGTGGAGGTATGCTCGACGCAGATACGCCAATCTGTCCTGATAGCTTTGAGATAGCCCTACTCGCAGCAGGCGGCGTGCTCAAAGCGGTAGATACAATAATGGAAGAACCCACCATGAAGCATATCTTCGCACTGATAAGACCACCAGGGCATCATGCCACCCCGAGTAGGGGCATGGGCTTCTGCATATTCAACAATATCGCAATTGCCGCAGAGCATTTGAAGCGTGAATATGGTATTAAACGCATTTTAATAGCGGATTGGGATGTGCATCACGGCAATGGCACGCAGGAAGCGTTCCTAAATGACCCTTCTGTCCTCTACTTCTCCCTACATCAGTATCCCTATTATCCCGGCACTGGCTGGCTGACTGAGGTGGGTAAAGGAGCAGGAGAAGGCTACACAATAAATGTCCCGCTTCCTGCCGGAACCGACGATGCGGGATACCTTTATGCATTGAACAACCTGCTGGTGCCAGTAGCGCGCGAGTTCAAGCCCGAATTTGTGCTCCTGTCTGCCGGTTTCGACCCTCATATTGATGACCCTCTGGCTTCCATGAAGGTGACCTCACATGGCTTTGGATTGTTCACGGATGTGATAAAAGAGATAGCAGCGGAGAACAGCAATGGCAGGTTCGTGATGGCTCTGGAAGGCGGGTATAACCTGTCAGCAATTGCAGAATCGGCTTCCGCTGTCTTCCATTCACTGCTATCCGAAACTGAGGCTGAGCATCGGGAGGCACCGACACCGGCGGAAGTGGTGAAGAGCAGAGTGGAGGAGGTAAGGGAGGTAGTGAGCAGATACTGGAGTATGATATGATAGAGATAGATGGTTCAGTAGGAGAGGGAGGCGGGCAGATAGTAAGAACTGCAATAGCCCTTGCTGCTATAACCGGGCAGGAAGTGGAGATAAGGAACATAAGAGCTAATAGACCCAATCCCGGTCTTGCAGCACAACATCTACACGCGGTTAAAGCGGTAGAGAGATTATCACGCGGTAAGACTGAGGGCTTGCAATTGCATTCACAGCGGCTGAAGTTCTCACCTGGCGATTTGAAGTGCATCCATACCGAGCTGGATATAGGTACCGCAGGTAGCATAACATTGTTACTGCAATGTCTTATCCCTGTTGCATTGTTCGCGGATTGTGAGAGTGTGGTGACGGTAAAAGGAGGAACAGATGTGAGATGGGCGCCGCCGATAGATTTCTACACCGGTGTATTCCTGAAAGCCCTGCGTGTTATGGGCTGTGATATCCAGATTGATATGAAGCGGCGGGGTTATTATCCAAGGGGTGGCGGTGTAGTAGAAGTGCGGATATCACCTCTGGCTGGTGGTCTGAGAGGATTTAAACCAGAGTATGTGCAGCGGGAGCAGGGCGAGGGAGCTGAGAGCAGAATAGTAAAAGGCATCTCGCATTCTCGCGGTCTGCCCACGCATGTAACAGAGAGGCAGGCGAGAGCGGCGGAACAGATACTGCACGACTGCGGATATAGCACGGCAATCGAGCGTGAAGTGGATGATAAAACGGCAACAGCAGTAAGGGCGACAACTGGGAGTGGCATTACTCTATGGCTGGGCTACAAGAGCGGCAGTGCACTTGGTAAGCCAGGGAAGAGAGCGGAACTCGTGGGTGAAGAAGCTGCTCATGAGATATTAAGAGAATTGAATTCCTCTTCCAGCGTTGATATTCACCTCGCTGACCAGCTTATACCCTATATTGCTCTCGCAGATAGCGGTTCAGAGCTTAGGGTCAGGGAGATGACGGAACATCTCAGGACGAATATATACGTGACGAAGAGATTTCTGGATATCGAGTTTGAGGTTATGAGGATAAGTGGCGATGACGTGGTGGAGGTCAGAAGAGAGTGAATCTTTTGGTGAAAGCAGATTTACGTAGATGAGAAGATAGAAGTATATATATGCATGGTATATGATATGATATTTTGTTTTTATGCTAAAGGGTGAGTGAGCAGGATGTGTGGTATAATCGGGTATATAGGCACGAAGAAGGCATCTCCGATTTTAT
>JAGGRS010000250.1 GCA_021159475.1 Candidatus Methanophagales archaeon | reverse complement strand
AAGAGTCGGTAGAGGACATAAAGAGGTTCAGAGAGATGCTTGAGCGAATGCTTCATACTCCGTGGGGTCTTCCACACCCGCCTCCCTGAACCCTCTACGGCGGTGCTGACACGATTCGCAGAGACCGCAATGCTTCTCACCGCCGAGATAACATGAATAAGTGAACTTTAATGGCGCTCCTACCTCCATCCCCTTCTTTATTATCTCAGGCTTCAATAAGTCCACAAGAGGCGCTCGAAGCTCAGGAGGGGTGGAGAAAGAAGCCACTGCCTTCTCCAGCACCGCATTATATCGCTCGACAAATTCCTTACTGTTATCAGGGTAAGACTTCGCCTCCTCGGCATTGAAGCCAACGAAGATGCTATCCGCTCCAATCGCTTCCGCATACGCACTTGCCAGTGATAAAAGGACCAGATTGCGGCATGGCACCCATGTGGGCGGTGTCTCGTTCCTGTCCAGTTTCACCTCCTCGCCGGCTGGCACATCCCTGCTATAATCGGTCAATGCAGAACCCCCAAGCTCTTTAATCATCTCAGCAGTGGTGAATTTCAACTCAACAGCGCCCAGATAAGCCGATATCTTCTTCACCGCTTCTCGCTCCCTCAATTCCGCACGCTGCCCGTAAGATACATGTAAGACATGCAACTCATATCCTTCTCGTGATGCAATCGTCGCTGCAACCGTCGAGTCTATCCCGCCTGAGCATACGCACACTGCTAATCTTCCCATCTCTCAGCTCTACCGCCAATCCAGCACCACTATCTCCTTCTCACCCGGTGGTGGCAAATCGGCTTTGCGAAGCGAAAGCTTATTCTCCCGCATCACTCGCTCCTTTCCTCGCAGAAAGCTGTCCACCTTATTTATATTCAACCGCAGAGGCGGTGTCTTATAATGCATTGGTATCGCTATTCTTGGCTCCAGCTGGTTCAATACCTCAGTAGCGCCACTCGCATCTATCGTGTATACACCACCTACGGGTATGAACAGCACATCTATATCCCTCTCCCTGATGCTCTTTACCTGGGGCTCTTCCAGAACATGCCCCAGGTCGCCCAGATGGCATAACCTTATATCGTCCACATCAAATAGGAACACGGTATTCTCGCCCCTTTCTGCGCCTCTTGAGGTATCGTGGTATGTATTAACGCCAAGAAACCTTATCCCGCCGGCAATATGCTCACCCGGTCCTCTCACCACTTCTGGATTGCCCTTCACTGCCGCTACATTGTTATGGTCGTAATGCTCATGACTGACAGTGACGACGTCCGCCCTCAAATCCGGCATTTGATACCCTATGCTCTCGTCATAAGGGTCTGTAACTATCACCTCACCCGCTTCACCTGTTATCCCAAAACAGGCATGTCCATACCATCTTATCTCCATCTCTCTCACCCCTAAATTAAAATGTTTATATTATATAGTGGGAATATATAAGATAGACTTTTGTCCGGGAATATTCAGCGAACAGGAGGGTATATGTGAACGGTAAAATCATAAATATGCTGGAAATAGAGAACCTGACGGTGGAAGTAGCGGGAAAGGAGATTCTACGCGATTTATATCTGAATATCGAGCGTGGTGAGGTGCATGTATTATTTGGACCAAATGGGTGTGGTAAGACGACCCTTTTGTTGACTATACTTGGCTTTCCCGCCTATAAGGTCAAAAGCGGGAGTATAAAGTTTAAAGGTGTTGATATAACGAATTTACCGACCAACGAGCGCGTGAAGCTGGGGATGGGTGTATCATTCCAGCATCCACCACAGATAAGGGGCGTCACGCTCGGCGACATGGTGAATATCGCACAGGGTAGAAGCGAGGCAGCAATAGATGAAGGTGTGATAGAGCTTGCGGCGCGGCTTAATATCCCCTATGAGTTCCTTAGCCGGGATGTGAATCTCGGTTTCTCCGGCGGTGAGGTGAAGCGGTCAGAGATACTCCAGCTTATGGCGCAATCGCCGGAGTTCATCATGTTCGATGAGCCCGATTCCGGTGTTGATGTGGGGAACATAGAGCTTATAGGCGGGATAATGTCTGAACTCCTGGACAGGAATAAGTTGCCGAGTAAGAGAGTGCGAGCAGGACTTATAATTACCCATAGCGGGTTCATCATGCGCTACATAAAGGCTGACCGTGCGCACGTGATGCTCGAAGGCAGTATAGCCTGTTCCGGTATGCCCGACGAGATAACAAAGAACATAATGGAAGTGGGGTTTGAGAAATGTGTGGAGAAATGCAAGGTGAAGTGAATGAATAAGCGAGATATTATAATAGAGCGTGCGAAGCGTGCGCGAGAGAAGAAAGCAGGTCTGGGCGACGACATCAACCTCGAGCGCTATAATACAGCGGGTAGTGAGCACGATGCCCTCAAGTCGCTCGCTGAAGTTCCTCAGGAGCATAAGCAGAGTCTGCTTCGTGCCGGCATTGAACCTTCTGAGAGTGGCAGGTCCGGCTCTTTCCTGCTGCAAGACCGCTCTGTGGTATTCTCGCGTGTAAAATCACCGGGTCTGGAGCTCATGAGCACAACAGAAGCATTGAAACGGCATGAATGGCTCGCCACTGACTATCTGTGGAAGGCAATACCTGTTGACATGGATAAGTATACCGCAGATGTTGAATTGGACGAGACGAATGGCTATTTCATCAGAGCGAAAGCCAATTCGAAGGTAACTATTCCGGTCCAGGCTTGTTTATTCATCACCACCGATAAAACCGGGCAGAAGGTTCATAATATCATAATTGCAGAAGAGAACTCGGAGCTTCATATCATCACTGGCTGTTCCGTTGCTCATGCAGTCCAGTCAGCACTTCATCTCGGCGTTTCTGAGTTCTATGTGAAGCGCGGTGCCAAAATCACCTTCACTATGATACACAACTGGAGCGAAGGTGTGGAGGTGAGACCGAGAACCGCGGTGGTGATAGAAGATGACGGGACTTTCATAAGTAATTATATCTTAATGACGCCGGTGAAATCACTTCAAACGTATCCAACTGCATATTGCGAGGGTAAGAATGCGAGAGCCAATTTCCAGTCCATTATCTATGCATCAGGCAATGCCCGAATAGATATGGGCTCAAGAGCAGTGCTGAAGGGCGAACGAAGCAGAGCGGAGATAATCTCCAGAGTGCTCGCTACCGATAACGCGGAGGTCATCGCACGTGGTGAGGTGATAGGCGAGGGTGCAAATGCAAGTGGGCACATAGAATGCAGGGGGCTGATGCTCTCCGATAATGCGGCAATAACCTCTATACCGGAACTCAAAGCTGTTCGTAAAGACCTTGACCTCTCTCACGAAGCCGCGGTGGGTAAGATAGCGGAGGAGGCGATACTGTATCTGATGGCGCGTGGCTTGAGTGAAGAGGAAGCCACATCGGTGATCATTCGCGGTTTCCTGAATGTTGACATCACTGGACTACCTGAGGCGCTTGCACGAGAGACGAAGAAGATGCTGGATATGAGTCTGGAGAAGGTGATGTGAATTTATATTGGGCTCTGCCACACACTTATATGCTTTGAGCACTTCTTCATCACTCAGTTTCTCGCTGTCCAACTCGTTTGTAGCGACGATGAACTTCCCCTTTTCAGCATTTCCTTCTATATTCTCCTTCTTTATCTTCTTCTCCAGCGTTTTCGTCTCTCTTGCAAACGCTTTCTCTGAGAATACCACTACCCAGCGCTGCTTCACGCCCTCTTCATGCTCGTACTCACCTTGAAGGCTCATTGGGGTGGTGTCGTTGTGAAGAAACCGCCCCGAATATTCTCCATACGCATTGGCGGCGATCTGCATGAATATCCCTTCAGTGCC
>JAGGRS010000059.1 GCA_021159475.1 Candidatus Methanophagales archaeon | reverse complement strand
ACTTTTATCTCGTATGTTTTACGTTTCTGCACCGACCCCCTTTCTTCATTCCCCTTCTCCTTCTCTTTTTCCTTTCCCTCTTCTCCCGACAACAAATTCTTGAGCTCTGATAGCACTGCGGAGACGTCAATGTCATCGTTCCCATTTTCCTCAATACTGCCTGTCAGTTCTTCCAATTTCGTGGAGCTTTCCAGTAGCAGGTCAATTATCTCAGGCGTTACGCCGCGACTGCCGCTTCTCAGCTCGTCCAGCACGTCTTCCACGGAATGGCATAAATGCTCCATATTCCTGAACTCCATAGAGGCGGACATACCCTTAATCGTGTGCACAGCGCGAAAAGCCTCGTTTAACGCTTCCGCAGCGCTCTCGGCATCTGAACCCTCGAGGTCAATCAGAGCCTGTGTAAGCGTCTGTAAGTGCTCTTTCGTCTCTTCCAGAAAGACATTCAGGTATTGTGAAACGTCTATATCAGAACTCATGACTTAATTAACCTCCATGCCCAGGCTTTTCATAATCTCATCAGCAATCTTCTCTAAGGGTAGGATTTTATCTACGCAGCCGAGTTTTATCGCCTCTTTTGGCATACCAAAGATTATAGATGTTTCTTCATCACAGGCTATCGTTTTACCTCCCATTTCTTTTATCGCTTTCATTCCGTATGCACCATCTTTCCCCATACCGGTAAGTATTACGCCGACCGTGTTTGAACCATAAGTTCTGGCTGTGGACAGCATGGTGACGTCAACCGAAGGACGAACGGCATTCACAGGCGGTTCTCTGTTCAGGTGTATCTTCCCGTTGTTTACCAGCATGTGATAATCACCGGGAGCAACGAGTGCAGAGCCGTCAGTTATCACATCACCCTCTCTTCCTTCGCGGACGTGAACCGGTGAGTGTTTGTCCAGTCGTTCTGCAAGCGATTTTGTGAAATAAGGTGGCATGTGCTGAACCACGAGTATTCCAGCGGGGATGCCATCGTGAAGTGCTGAAAATATCTCGTCAAGTGCTTTCGGACCACCGGTGGAAGAGCCGATGACCACCACCTTCTTGCTTATTCTCCCCGCTTCTGACCCTGCCGAGCGTGTATGAGCATAGTAATGTGCTTCTTTTCTCGCACCCCGTAGTCGTTTCACGCCGTGAGCTGTGCCAGTGCGAATTTTTCCCGCATACGCATACGCACTCTTTATCTTCGCTATAATTTCTTCCTTCACTTTGTCTATGTCAAGGGATAGAGTGCCAGAAGGTTTTGTGACGAAGTCAAAAGCGCCGTTAGCCAATGCTTCTAACGTTGCGCCTGCGCCTTTCTCCGTGATTCCACTCAGCATCACGATTGGCGTTGGCTTTTCTATCATTATCCGCCGCACCGCCTCGATACCATTCATCTTCGGCATCTCTACGTCCATCGTTATCACATCAGGAGAAAGAGTCTTCGCTTTTTCTACACCTTCTATACCGTTCCTTGCCACACCCACCACTTCTATCCCGGGACTGGCATTGAGCATGTCAGAAATAACCACGCGCATAAATGCTGAATCGTCCACCACCAGCACCTTTATCTTCTCTCTGGACATGTCTTTTCTAAATAGTTTTGCTCAGGAGCTCAATACCCTATTTATCTCCTCTAACACCTTCGGAGCCTGGAAAGGTTTTATTATGTAGCCTTTTGCACCTGCTTTCATCGCCTCCAGCACCTTTGCCTGTTGTCCAACTGCGGTGCACATTACTATTTTTGCTTCCGGGTAACTCCGAATAATCTCTTTTGTAGCTTCTATTCCGTCCAACTCCGGCATTACTATGTCCATAGTTACAAGGTCCGGCTTCAACTGCGCGTATTTCTCCAACACCTGCACTCCGTTCTCTGCTTCTCCCACTACTTCATGTCCGTTTGCAGTCAAAATGTTCTTCAGCATCATCCGCATAAAAGCGGCATCATCCACAATCAATACTCTTGCCATCTCTTCTTCCTTTTCACCTCCTTTTTATTAACTCCCTTTTCACCTTCCATCTCAACCACCGAAAGTGCCGTTTTTCGAGAGGTCCATCACGTATTTAATACCTTTCTTCGTCAGTGTTCGATTCGTTGCGTCAAGTATGCCCAGCTCACTCATGTGTTCCAGTCGGTTTTTCAGTTCCTCCTCGCTCAGCCCAAAGGCTTCCGCAGTTGATGCGAGTGCGGAATCAGAGAGGTCTAAAGCACCAGCATATATCATTGTCAGTATCTGGTTTTCGACGTCCGGGAGTTTTTCCTCTATTTTATACGCCTTCAGCAGTTCCAGGACATGCCGTTTCAAGACCTCAATGGTGTTGCCTTTGGTGATGACGATGGTGGATTCTATCACGTTGTCTGTGCTTCTCTCACTGAAATAGTCAATAGAGATGGCACCAAATTCAGTGCCTTTATATCTGCTCCTTTTTTTCTGCTCCACGTTCACTATATCGTCCCATGCGATTCGCTTGTGGCTGTCCCGTCCGATTATCCATATCGCAGTGTTGGAAATCTTCAAAAGCCCTTTTTCAAGTTTTATGTTCTTTTCCATTGATAGCACACCGCCTTCACCCGCGTGCGTAAAGTAAACATTGAACTTGTATGTGTCCATACGCATTATCAGCTCCCGTTCCACCTCGTTCAGCACCTGCTCGTCCGCAGCGAGTCGCGTTGAGAGCAGCAGTTCCGACTCAGCACTTGGTTCCTGTGCAGGCAGCGTCGCATTACCGGTGTGTTTCAGGGTCAGGATACCTCTTTCTTCCCGTATCACGTCTCTTATACTGCGTATAGGGATGGAGAAGCCGTTTTCCTTCTCCTTTTTCAGGAATGGAAAAGGGAAAAGGGTGCGGGAGCGCCTGGATTGCTCGTTGCTGCGTAAGTATAAGGTTTCATTTTCGAGCACCAGCTTCCCTTCGTTCCATGTATCCTCTCCAGGCAAAGCGAACCGCATTTTCTTTTACACTCCCTTAACCAAAATCAAATCCCGGACTTTTTATAACCAGAAGATTACAGAGATTTTCACGATTATGCTGGTTGTTGTAGCGCGTTCATTTCCTCTCCATTCAGCACACGTTTCAGGTCTATCAGGATGAGCAGGCGGTCAGGCAGTTTTCCCACGCCCTTGAGATACTCCGTCCCTATATTCTGTTTTATCATCGCAGGCACTTCCTCTATATCGTCCTCTGAGAGATATGTTACCTCTGTCACGGCGTCAACAGCCATCCCGACAGTATTTTTGCCCAACTCAACCACGATTACGCGCTCTTGTCGCTCATCACCGTTTTCCTTCTCCGCCAGCCCCAACTTCTTTCTCAGGTCTATAATCGTTGTTATCTGTCCTCTGAGATTGATCACACCCTTAACGAAGTCGGGAGCGTTTGGAACTACCGTAGTAGGTCCTTTTCTTATTATCTCGCGCACTTGATTGATGTCAACACCGAAATCCTCACCGCCGAGCTTGAAGACCACCAATTGCTGCTGTCTTGTTCCGCTTCCTTCTACTTTCACGCCCCTATCTTCTTTTTCCGTTCCTATTCCCTTTTTTTCTCCCATTTTTTATTTATTCTCACCTCCACAAACGGGGAAATAGAAAAATAGTTTACCGCTGAGCGAGAGCCCGGCGGTAAACATCCAGATATGGCTCTTTTATTCCTATTTCTTGCCTCCGTTCTCCTGCAACTTGAATTTTCCTATCATCTCCGTCGCCTGGTCAGCGAGCTCCGAGAGTTTCTGCATGCCGCCACTGAGCTGTTCTACGGCTGCCGTTTGCTGTTCTACGGCAGAAGAAGTTTCTTCGGATGACGATGCACTCTCCTCTGCGGAACTTGCAATCTCGT